>JAUHYR010000054.1 GCA_030426475.1 Bacteroidia bacterium | reverse complement strand
TTTAATTTTATAATTTATCGCTTCTTACTTTTTGCTTTCTCCTCTCACTAAAACTTCATCAATCATTCCGTATTTCAACGCCTCTTCTGAAGTCATCCAATAATCTCTGTCACTGTCTTTCTCTACTTTATCGTAAGACTTTCCGGAATGCTTAGAAATAATTTCATAAAGTTCTTTCTTTAATTTCATAATCTCTCTAGCCGTAATTTCTATATCAGAAGCTTGTCCTTGTGCACCACCAAGAGGCTGATGAATCATTACCCTGGAGTGTTTTAAAGCAGTTCTTTTTCCTGTTGTACCTGCGCAAAGTAAAACCGCACCCATTGATGCTGCCATACCTGTACATATTGTAGCCACATCGGGCCCAATATATTGCATGGTATCATAAATACCTAAACCGGCATAAACACTTCCTCCCGGAGAATTCAAATAAATCTGGATGTCTTTTTTATTATCCGTTGATTCCAAAAATAAAAGCTGTGCTTGGATAATGTTTGCTATTTGGTCATCTATTCCGGTACCAAGAAAAATGATTCTATCCATCATCAATCTTGAAAATACGTCCATTGCAATTGCATTAAGTTGACGTTCTTCAATAATGTTTGGAGTCATTCCGTAGATTCCCGGAGTCACTGCACTTACATAATCATCAAAATATGTGCTGTGAATTCCTTTATGCTTAATCGCATATTTTCTAAATTCATCTTTACCGAAATCTGCCATAATATATTAGTTATTAGTTCGAAATTAATAGTTATTAGTTTACAAATTTAATTTAGTAATCCACAAAAGCAAACCAATTATGAATTAATAACTAACAACCAATAACTAGTTACTTGAACGGATTAATTTTATCCAAGAAAGATGATTTATTTGGAGAGTTTACCAGCTTTACAAATTCATCATAAGAAATTTCCTTTTCCTTAATGCTAAACTTTTCTTTAAACAACTTGTCTATTTTAGTATTGAAAAGCTCTCTGTAAATATTGTTTCTTTCTTTTTCCTCTGATAATACTTTATTTACCGTCTCAAGCAATGCAGGTTCTTCCATAGGAGGTTGGCCGTATTGTGCCATCTGCTGATTGATTAAATCTTTGGTGTAGTCTATTGCTTCCTCAGCGGTAACATTCAAATTATTGTCTTTAATAATTTGATTTTCAATTAACTGCCACTGCAAACTCTTAGAATAATTATCGTACTCCTTTTCAATTTCTTCCGCACTAATTGGCTTTTCGTTAGACTTTTGAATCCATCTTTTCAAGAAATCATCAGGCAACTTTAATTTCAGCTTGTTCAGAATATAGTCTTCAATATCATATCTTAGTTTATAATCTGAATCTCTCTCTAAAGCCTTTGCCAAATCTTTCTTCACATGTTCTTTAAATTCATCCAACGATTTTACATGGTCTTTACCAAAAATCTTATCAAACAACTCTTGGTTTACTTCATGAGGTTTTATTCGTGAAATTTTTAAAACTGTAAATCTGACTTTAGAAGAAATCTCTCCCAGCTTATCCTTGCTAATTCCTAGCATGGCAGCTAGTTCAGTTTCGTTGTCACTTAACTCTTTTGGATTAAAATCTACAGTAGCGCCTTTTTTAATTCCAATAAACTTCTTTTGAAGCTTTTCATCTTTAATCTTATCAATAGCCAGATAAGTAGTGTGAGAAATACCTTCTTCTTTTACTAAACCATCTTGTCTTAGCTCTTCAAACTTTCCGTTTAGCAAATCAGTTTCGTTGGCTTCTTGAACATCATCTAAGTTACCAAATCGCTTAGCGGCAACATCTATTTGTTTATTTACCAATTCATCATCAATGGCAACAATGTATTTAGTAAATTTATGTTTATCACTAACGGTAAAGTCAACCGAAGGAGCTAAACCGACTTCGTAAGAAAAAGTGAAATCTTTTGCATTATTCCAATCAATTTTATCTACCTCATCCTGCTTAATCATTGGGTAACCTAAAATATCAAGCTTCTCGTTTTCAATATAATCCATTACTTGACGAGAAATGATTTTATTTACCTCATCCAATAAGATTTGATTTCCGACCATTTTCTTTACCATACCCATTGGCACCATTCCCGGTCTGAATCCGGGCATTTTTACTTGCTTTTTGTACTTTTTAAGGCTTTCATTTAATTGCGGTTCGTAATCCTTAGGCTCTAAGTGAATTTTAATTACCGCATTTAAATTGTCAATGTTTTCCTTTACAATTTCCATAATTCATAAAATTAAAAAAAGGTATAAGTAAACTTATACCTAACTAAGTGCGGGTGAAGGGACTCGAACCCCCAAGCCGTGAGGCACCAGATCCTAAGTCTGGCGTGTCTGCCAATTTCACCACACCCGCAAAAAAGGTCTGCAAAGATAGAATTAATTAATTTTCTTACAAAAGCTTTTGTAAAAGCTTTCATCAAATTTTTCTTTTATTTTTATGGAATACTAAAACCAAGCCATCTTATTTCCAAAACCCACTATTATGAAAAAACAAATTTTAATTCCTTTAGTTATATTCTCCAGTCTTTTTATTAGTTGTGGAAGCAGCTATGAAAACAAAGACATGGCTACATCCGGACAAACTTATACTGAAGAAGAATATACAGGTAAACTAGCAGAACAAGATAATTTAAACGATGAAGCTGAACAACGGCAACCTATCAATAATGCTGACGCCACAAAAGTTGTAGAACGGAAATTAATTAAAACCGGTAATGTTTCTTTTGAAACTGAAAATTTAGCTCAGACTCAGCTTAACATTTTAAATGCAGTTAAAAACCTTAACGGGTATATTTCTTCAGATAATGAATACAAGTCGTATTATCAAATTAGCCATACATTAACTATAAGAGTGCCGGCAGATAATTTTGACAAACTAATTTCAATTATTAGTGAGGGAGTAGAACATTTCGACAATAAAAGCATTGATGTTCAGGACGTAACTGAAGAATACATAGACATTGAAGCCAGGCTTAAAAACAAAAAAGAACTAGAAGCACGATATCTTCAATTACTTTCAAAGGCAAATACAGTAACAGAATTGCTTGAAATAGAAAGAGAGATAGGAAATTTAAGAGCTGAAATTGAATCCATAGAAGGAAGGCTAAACTCTTTAAAGAATAGAATATCACTTTCTACACTTACCGTTACCTTTTATAAAGAAATACCAAACAAAACTGAATTTGGCGGTAAAATGGCAGACGGAATTGGCAACGGCTGGGACAATTTAATGTGGTTCTTTATTGGTATTATTAACATTTGGCCATTCGTATTAATTTTTGTAGGATTAACATTCTGGCTAATTAGATGGAGAAAAAAGAGAAAAAAATCAAAGAACGCTTAATCTTTAGTTCTTTCAATTCTCCTTTTTATTTCTGACTTTTGGTGTCGAAATGAAAACAAGACACCTTTTTCTGTTAAGTACTTTAGGTGGTTTACTAATGTCTGCCGCATGGCCGGAAATAGGAAACATTAGCTATTTCATTTTTATTGGTTTCATTCCATTATTACTTGCCGAAGATTTCATTGCAAAAACAAACGGTTCAACCTTAAAACTGTTTGGCTTAGCATATTGGCAGTTCTTTTTATTTAACGTAATTACTACATGGTGGATTTACTTTGCTTCAGACTGGGGAATGGTAATGGCAGTGGTCTGTAATTCATTCTTTATGGCATGTGTTTTTCAGTTGTATCATTATACTAAAAGACACCTCAATGCAAAAGTGGGTTATTCTGCATTTGTAATTCTTTGGCTGGGATTTGAGTATTTGCACCTCAATTGGGATTTAAGCTGGCCATGGTTAACGCTAGGAAACGTTTTCGCCAATGATACTTACCTTGTTCAATGGTATGAATACACCGGAGTATTTGGCGGAAGTTTATGGGTTTTAACACTCAACATTATTGGGTTTTTGGTTTTCAAAAAAATGGTCATTCAAAAACTATCACTTAAAGAAGCTATGCCTTGGGTTGCTTCTTTTGATTTTGTTTTCCTTATTCCGCTCTTAGTTTCTATTATTATCTCTACCACTTATGAAGAAAAAGCAAACCCGGTAAACTGTGTAGTCCTTCAACCCAATATCGACCCATACAATGAAAAATTTGGAAGCATGTCTGCACAAGAACAAGTTGCCAAAACACTTCGTTTGGCAGTGGATAAAATGACAGACAATATTGATTTTGTAGTGGCACCGGAAACAGCATTACCAAATGGCTACTGGGAAGAAAGTTTGTATGAATATCAGGAAATACAAATGGTAAATGAGTTTTGTAAAATGTATCCACAAACAAGAGTTATCATTGGATTGTCTTCATTAAGAGTTTATGGTGATAACGAAGAAATACCTGCCTCTGCAAGAAAATTTACCGATGCCGATAAATATTACGGTTCATTCAATACAGCCATGCAAATGAGTAGTAGCGATGAAATTCAACTGTATAGAAAAAGTAAGCTGGTGTTGGGAGTTGAAAAAATGCCTTTTCCTTTTTTGGAAAAACTTTCCATTGATTTGGGTGGTGCAAGCGGTTCGTTGGGAACAGAAAAAGAGCCTATCAACTTTAGGTCTTCCATGCAAAATAATAACGGAGTAATTGCTCCTATTATTTGCTACGAATCCGTTCACGGAGAATACTATGCAGAATTTGTTGAAAAAGGAGCACAAGCCGTTGCCATTATTACCAATGACGGATGGTGGGAAAACACACCCGGCTACAAACAACATTTAGCATACGCCAGATTAAGAGCAGTTGAAACCAGACGTTCGATTATAAGAAGTGCAAATACAGGAATTTCTTGTTTTATTAATCAAACAGGCGACATCTTGCAACCAACAGAATGGTGGGTAGAAGATGCCATTGTGGGTAGTATTAACTTAAACGATAAAATTACTTTTTACACTAAAACAGGTGACTACATTGGAAGAATTGCTGCCTGGTTTGCAGTGCTTTTAATTCTTTGGGCATTTGTAAGAAGTATTAAAAATAAATCGGCTCTAAGTAGGGTTAGTTAAACTTTTATATTTTGCTATTCTATATTTTCTTGTGTTTCGCAGCATTTTTTGTTTATATAAATATTGAGAATTTAACTGACTCAATAAAGGATATATTAAAACAGTTTAATAAAAAAGACCGCCATTAAATGACGGTCCTTTGAACAAACCGGGAAAACTGAAAAAGAATTATTTAGCAATTACTAATTTGTTTGAACTAAAGCCCGAAGCATTATTAAATACTACATTATAAATTCCGCTAGAAACATTCGATAAATTAATTAATTCTTTACCACTTACAGTAGATTGATGAATTACTTTACCAACCAAATCTGTTACCATTACATTAGTTAAGCTTTCTGTTTCAACTATAAAGTTTCCATTAGAAGGATTTGGATAAAGCTTGACTTCATTATCAAAAGTTTCAACTTCCTCTGCAATATTTAACGATATATCAATAGTATTTAAAACAGTATTAGTAATTACAGGTTCGCTATAGTCAAAGTAAATTCCAACTTTGTTTTTAATTTCTGTCCCTTGAGTTAAGTTTGGTTGTTGGTCAATTGAAAATTGGACATAACCATGACTTAAAGGTTCATTCGTATTACTATCAACCAAGTGAATATTATCAAACCTAAATTTAAGCACATTATTATTCAACAGTTGTAATTTCATAGGATGGCTGCTTCCTAATATTCTTAATGTATTCAGGTTTAAATTAGATGAAATAGTATCTAAGATGTAAATGTTAAATGCAGTATCGTTTCCGGTGTTTTGAAACTCTACAGTATAAGTCATAGTTTGATTATTAGCGATATACCCTGCACTTCCTATCCCTTTAGGAGATACGTGCTTCATATTTGGGTCATAAGAAGCCGAAGCAGGAGCGCAATATGTTTGGATATTATTCACAGGATTTAAATCACCTGCACTTGGTAATTCAAGTTGAGTCCAACATAATGTATCGCCTAGTGTGAAGGTTGTATCAAATTGCAAGTTAATCCATGTATAAAACCTTTGATTTAATGAGTTATTTAAGTTTAAATTATTCCATATTAAAGTATCGCCAGTAGGAGTAGCTTTTATTTGATTTGGTGGAGTATATCCAAATAAAGGACCTATATACGTTGCTCTTGGGTCCAATACAAATTTAACTGTACTGTTTGTAGTTATACAACTCTGATTCCAAGCATGAATACCGGCAGAGCCAACTTGACCTGGTCTAGTTCTAGAAACCCAAAAACTACCAGTTAAATCAAAACTTGATGGGCAGCTTAATCCAAAATCATTATTATGAGAACCGGAAGTAGTTAAATTTATATTGTAGGTTTGGGCGGAAGGACAAGTTACATGAAATCCTGCGCTGTAATATTGGTATGCATTTGATAATTTTATAGTATAAGTTTGATTTGATGGAACATTAAAAAAGTACTTACCAGTTGCATCTGTAGTTGAATAAGCAATTGTAGCACCATTATAGATCAATTCAACATAGTTATAATTATACTGGCCAGTTATTGGTTCTCCAGCATCAATAACACAATTGTTATTTGCATCTTTAAATACTGTACCACTGATGTTACCACAAGAATCTGCAACAATAACCTCATTGGGAACAATTATAGAATCCCTTTTCCCATCCGGAGCAATCACTAAATATTTAACTGTAAAAATTCCTGATTGAGTATAGGTATGTTGAATATTTTCATACCAATATTGGTTTGGAGATGCCCCATATATTGGAGCTTTTTTAGATGATGAAGTTCCGTCACCAAAGAAAATAAAAATATTTGCTGAATCAGTAACAGGAGTATAACCTACAGAGTTCCCTTGAATCATAAACCATATATTATTAGGCGTTCCACAAGGTACTGAAGAGGTGGAATCAGTTGCCCATCCTATAGTTATAGAGCTTTGTGAATTTGATGTTGTACTTAATCCCATCACAAAAAGAAAAAGTAAACTTAATTTGTAGATTGTCTTCATAGTCTTTTTTTTAAATCTTTACACAAATTTGAGTTTAACCAATTAAAGAATCAAAGTAATTTTTATAAAATAAAACCTATTTAATTTAATATTTATAACCATATATAATTTATTATCAATTATTTATTGTATTATATTTATTACGTATTTAATAATACTTTTAAGCTTCAAAAATCAATACACTATCTAAAACCACTTCATTTTTCTATTTTTGCCAAAACTTCACAAAATGAATAAATACGATGTAGTAGTGATTGGCTCAGGACCCGGTGGATATGTTTGTGCCATAAGATGTGCGCAGTTGGGAATGAAAACGGCTATTATTGAAAAATACAATACGCTTGGTGGAACTTGCTTAAATGTAGGCTGTATTCCCTCAAAAGCTTTGTTAGACTCATCTGAGCATTACCACAATGCTGAAAAGAATTTCAAAACGCACGGTATTGAGATAAAAGGTTTAAAGCCTGACATCAAGCAAATGATTGCTCGTAAAAATGAAGTAGTTTCTCAAACATGTTCAGGAATTGATTTTTTAATGAAGAAAAATAAGATTGACGTGTATCATGGACACGGCTCTTTCGAAACAAAAAACATTATTAAAATTACTTCAGAAGGAAAAGAAGAAAAAATTGAAACTGGCAAAACAGTTATAGCTACAGGATCAAAGCCATCTTCTTTACCGGGAATAGAAATCGATAAAGACAGAATCATCACTTCTACTGAAGCGCTAAATCTTAAAGAAATTCCAAAACATTTGATTGTAATTGGTGGCGGAGTAATTGGTTTAGAACTTGGCTCTGTTTATGCAAGAATTGGTAGTGAAGTAACCGTTGTGGAATACATGGATTCGCTTATCCCGACTATGGACAGAGGTTTAGGAAAAGAACTTCAAAAAGTATTGAAAAAATTAGGCTTCAAATTCGCTTTAAGTCACAAAGTAAAATCTGTTACAAAAAAAGGAAAAGAAGTAATTGTAAAAGCTGATGATGCTAAAGGTAAAGAAGTAGAGTTTAAAGGAGATTATTGTTTGGTTTCTGTAGGAAGAAAACCTTACACCGATAAACTAGGCTTAGAAAATGCTGGCGTAAAAACAGATGATAGAGGAAGAGTAGAAGTGAATAATCACTTAGAAACAAATGTGGAAGGCATTTACGCAATCGGAGACGTAGTAAAAGGCGCTATGCTGGCTCACAAAGCAGAAGAAGAAGGTGTGTTTGTGGCAGAATATATGAGCGGACAAAAACCACATATTGATTATAATTTAATTCCCGGTGTAGTTTATACATGGCCTGAAGTTGCAGCTGTAGGAAAAACAGAAGAACAATTAAAAGAAGAAGGAATTGAATATAAAGTTGGTTCATTCCCAATGAGAGCTTTAGGAAGAGCAAGAGCAAGTATGGATATTGAAGGTTTTGTAAAAGTATTGGCAGACAAAAATACAGATGAAATTTTAGGCGTTCACATGATTGGTGCCAGAGCAGCAGACATGATTGCCGAAGCTGTAGTGGCTATGGAGTATAGAGCTTCTGCTGAAGATATTTCCAGAATGAGTCATGCACACCCAACTTTTACTGAGGCTATGAAAGAAGCGGCTCTTGATGCAACCGACAAAAGAGCTTTACATTCCTAAGAATAAAGCATGACAAAAAAGACCGGTGTTTTATTAGTGAACTTGGGCACTCCAAATAGCCCAAGCGTTGGCGATGTCAGAACTTATCTAACCGAATTTTTAAATGACCCTAGAGTAATCGACATCAACCCTATTGGAAGATGGATGCTGGTCAATTTAATTATTGTTCCTTTCCGCTCACCTAAATCTGCTAAGATTTATAAAAAACTATGGACAGATAAAGGTTCCCCTCTCCTATTTCATACCGAATCTTTAACCGAAAAAATAAGAAAAAAAGTTCCTGAAAATTATGTGATTGAATTTGCCATGAGATATCAAAACCCATCTATTCAATCTAAACTAGATAAGCTCAGAGAACAAAATGTTTCTAAAATTGTAGTGATTCCACTTTTTCCGCAATATGCCTCTGCATCAACGGGTTCAGTGGTAGAAAAAGTAATGAAAATTGTATCAAAATGGCATACTACTCCTGACATACAGTTTATTAATCAGTTTTATGATGATGAGGGTTTTATTCATTGTTTTGTAAACAATATCAAAAAAGAAAATTACCAAGACTATGATTACGTTTTGTTTAGCTATCATGGCTTACCTGAGAGACAGTTAGATAATGTTTATGAGAAAGGGCTTTGTAAAGACAAGCATTGTGAAGAAAAAATTACCGAAGAAAACCAGTATTGTTACAAAGCCACATGCTATGAGACAACCAGGTTAATTGCAGCTAAGCTAAATCTTCCCAAAGAAAAATATAGTGTGTCTTTTCAGTCAAGGTTAGATGACGGCTGGGTAAAACCTTATTCTGATGTGGTTTTAAAAGAATTGGCTCAAAAAGGTATTAAAAAGGTATTAGTTACTGCTCCGGCTTTTGTTGCTGACTGCTTAGAAACTACAATCGAAATTGGCGAAGAATACCAAGAACTTTTTATTGAAAATGGCGGAGAAAAGCTTCACATGGTTCCCAGCCTAAATGACAATGAGGATTGGGTAAATTATTTATCTAATAAGATTACTTCTCTTACCTAGCAATTACCAACTTACTTTTGTAAAGAATAACATCTTCTTTAAGTAGAATAAAATAATTTCCTTTGGGCAAAGAGTTTATATCTACCTCAACTTTATTTGCACCGTTCACCACATCTATTTGTTTTTCCAACAATACCTGTCCCAACGAATTCATAAAAGATATTGACTTAGCTTTTCCCTGATAAGAATTAAATTCTAAAGTAACCGAATTCTCAGCAGGATTAGGATAAACATTCATCACATCATTTGAGTTTGATGCATACACATATTTTACTTCAGAATACTCATACAGACCGTCATAATCAACCTGCTTCAATCTATAGTATATTCCACCCGACACTCCATCCGCATCAACATATTTGTATTCATGGGATACATTTGAAGTTCCATTTCCTTCAATAGTCGCAATCTTTTTAAATGTTTTTCCGTCTGCACTTCTTTCTATATCAAAATGACTATTATTAATTTCAGAAGCTGTTTTCCAATTTAGTTCAACATTATTACCATTGTATGTTACATCAAAATTTAACATTTCAATTGGTAAAGGACAGTTTATATTAAATGTGGCTACTCTTGAAACGCCACAAGCATCTGTTACCGTACAAGTATAAGTAGCATTTGGCCAGTTGTTTACGGTAATAGTAGGCGATGTTTGTCCACCCGGGCTCCATAAATAAGTATATCCGGGAACACCATTACTACCATTAGGGTTTAAAACCTGTGTTCCACTACATGTCCCTCCATAATTATATATTCCATTACCTGTAGCAGTATTTCCAAGTGTTTCTAAAGTATTGCCAGTTAAAGTTATAGACCATGAACTATTTGCCATTGTTTGACATGGTACAGCTCCACCACAAGTTCCCCCTGTTGAACAATAACAATAAGAATTACTCATTGTAAAAGTTATATTTCCTGAACAAGCTGGAGATAAGCAATTCACCGTACTAAATAGGCTTATTCCTGTTCCTGTACAAGAACCTGGACTATTATTATTACAACGCCAATAGGTAGTTGTAGAAGGCGAAGTATTACAGGGACCAATAATTTGAAAGCCTGCTTCACTCATCCAACAACCGAAACAAAAAGCAGAGGATGTTAAATATTGAGCATTGAATGTTGCTGCTGTAAGAGTAGAATTAGCAGGACGAGCGACAGTCAAGTTATATGTACAAGCACCATTTGAACCACCACAAAAGTCTCCATCATATCTAAACTCCATAACTCCTGCTGTATAGGTTGCACTTGAGGTTACTGTTGGGTCTATAGTCAGCGGATAAACCAACGATGTTTGTTCTAACCACTTCACAGGAATATACTGACTATAATGACCATTACTAAACTCATAACCAAAAACCTTCGTGTGTTGTTTAATTCCTGATTGGTCATAACCAACTGATGTTCCTATATCAAAAGAAAAATTTTCAGTAGAGGAAGTTATTGATAAAGAACCCTCCCACAAACCTTCAGCATTAGATGCTCCTTCTCCTTTTGAAATAGAATATTCTGTGGGTAATTCTATCGCATCCTTTATCACTATGTAATTATACTTTTCAATTCCTTTTAATTTATTTTTTATGATAAAATTGCTCTTAATCTTATCTAACATAGTCATTATTTCTATGTCAATATTTGGCCAGGCATTCGTGATATAAACACCTTCTTCACCAACACTTACATTACTCCAATTTGCCTTTCCTGCTGAAAGCTTTCCTCCATAAGAGTCCACATATAAAAGCTCCAAATTATTATTTAACACAATTTTTTTGCTACCCACATAAAAACAAGTCTGCTCATCTTTTACAGAAAACTCAATAGGTGTCTCTTGTTTATCAGAACGATATACTCCTGTTTCAACTTCTTTAAGCCTTGGGTCGTATGACACCCAATTACCTGAATTATCAAGATAATGTAGCGGACCATAAGCAGTTTGAGTATGAAACTCTGTACCTGCAGAACCTTTAGTAACAAAATATCTGGTATTAACCGTTCTTTTTTGTAATAACTCATAGCAATCCTGACAAGGAGTATTATGAGGCAATTTTCCATACTCAGGGTGAGATTTGTAATTATCGGGAGTTAGTACCTCCAATTCTGGTGAAATATCTTTTTCTTGTTCGGTAAAAGATTGGAAATTATATGCCTTTACCTGCATTGCACTAATTTGTGAAAAAAGTAAATTTGTAGAAAAACTAAGTACTAAAGATAAAATGCAAAAAGAATATTTCATACTAAAAAATGTAATAGCAATTAACTTTAAGCAAAAATACTGCTTTTACTTTAGTTTTTAAAATATTATTTTCAATACAATATGAACTCTAAGCACCCTAATTACAACCTTCTTTCAAACCTTACTAATCACTATAAGTACGTAATAAAATTTAATAGTAATCATTTTGCTTCATCATATCATACGATTATTGCTGCCGGCAATAAAAAAACAGCAATACCTAAAACTGTAAATAAAGAATGGTTATTCGGACACATCTCTTATGATTTCAAAAACAAAATAGAAAACCTAACCTCTGAGTTACCTGACTATTCAGAGTTTCCTGAAACCACTTTTTTTGAGCCGGAAATTATCTTTCTCGAAAAAAAAGGTGAGGTTGATATTATTTCCAAACTGACTGAAGAAGATATACAGACTCTCTATTCTAACAACACAAAATCAACTACTCCATTAAACTTTAATAAAAAATCAGAAGTAAAAAGTCGTATTTCCAAGCAAAAATATCTAGATAAACTTAACACTCTTCTTAATCATATTCAAAGAGGCGATATTTATGAGATTAATTTTTGTAAAGAATTTTACATAGAGAATATTACTATTAACCCTATTGAAATTTACTCAAGATTTAACGAGCTCTCTCCTTCTCCATTCTCCTGCTTTTATAAATGTGATAATCATTATTTAATTGGCGGAAGCCCTGAACGATTTATTCAAAAACAAGGAAACAAAATCATCTCGCAACCCATTAAGGGAACTGACAAAAGAGGAAAAACAAATGAACAAGATGCATTAACAAAAAAGGAATTGGAGAATAGCCAAAAAGAAAGAAGTGAAAACATTATGATTGTTGATTTAGTGCGAAATGATTTATCAATAATAGCTAAAAAAAACACCGTGAAAGTGGACGAGTTATGTAAAGTTTACACCTTTCCTCTTTGGCATCAAATGATTTCAACGATTAGCTGTGAGGTAGAAAATTCTGTTTCTTTTAATGATATTTTAAAAGCCACTTTTCCTCCGGGTTCCATGACCGGTGCGCCAAAAATAAGTGCAATGAAGTTAATTGAACAGTATGAACCTGTTAAAAGAGGGATTTATTCAGGCAGTGTGGGCTATATAAAACCAAATGGTGATTTTGATTTTAATGTTGTAATAAGAAGTATAGAGTATAACTCAAAGACAAATTATATTTCTTATAAAGTTGGTGGAGCAATAACAGCAAAATCAATACCTGAAAAAGAATATGAAGAATGCTTGATAAAGGCTAAACCATTTTTTAAGATATTTGACGCTAATGAGTACCCGGAATAAAATAAATAGTTTTCTTTCTGAGAATAAGTTCTTAGACAAAAAAATACTCCTAGCTGTGAGTGGAGGCAAAGATTCAACTTGTCTTGCATACATTTTTTCAAAATTAAATGTCGATTTTTCAATAGCTCATTGCAACTACAAACTAAGAGGAAATGAATCTGATGGAGATGAAATTTTTGTAGAAGAATTAGCAAAGAAATTAGGAGTAACCTTCCATATTAAATCATTTGAAACGGAAAAAATATCAAAAGAGAAAAATATTGGTATTCAAGAATTAGCAAGAGACTTACGCTACAAATGGTTTGATGATTTAATTAAAGAAAATAACTATACGGTCATTGCAACGGCACATCATGCACAAGATAATATCGAAACCATTTTATTTAACTTAACCAGAGGGACAGGCATTACCGGAGTAATTGGAATTCCCGAAATAAACGGAAATATAATTAGGCCGATGTTAAGTGTCACTCAAGAAGAAATTAAACAATTTCTTTCTGAAAATAAAATATCATACAGACAAGACAGTAGTAACGAAAGTGATAAATATTCCAGGAACAAAATAAGACATAAAGTTATCCCGGTTTTAAAAGAAATTAATCCAAACATTGAAGAAACATTTACTAGACAATCAAATTATTTTAAAGACATAAAAAGTATATACCAAACCAGCTTATCAATTCTAAAAAATGAAATTACTTCACTTGAAAACAATTATTTAAAAATTGACCTTAAAAAGTTAAATACCCTTTCCGAAAAAAAGACAATATTATTTGAGTGGTTAAGAGATTTAGGGTTTAATGCCAGTCAGATTGACGATATTTTTGACCATAAACATCAACCCGGAAAACAGTTTTTTGCAAGTAAATTTGTCTTGACACTTGACAGAGATTTCCTTATTCTATCAATAGCTGAAAGCAAAAATATTAAGCTATCAGTTGCATTATCTGAACTTCCATTAACTATAGATGAGTTTAATCTAACATTTGAAAAAGTAGAAAAAAAAGCAGTAGAGTTTGAACATGAAAACATTGCATACATTAATCTGGATAAACTTGATAAAGAATTAAATCTTAGAAATTGGCAAGAAGGCGATAAGTTTATTCCATTGGGAATGGAACACTTTAAAAAGCTAAGTGATTTCTTTATTGATAACAAAATATCTATGCCCGAAAAAGAAAAGATATTAGTTCTTACTAATAAAGATGATATTGTTTGGGTTATAGGTCAAAGAATCGACAACCGTTATAAAATAACCGAAAACACTACAAACATTCTGAAAATTACTTACTTTTAGGCTTTCATAATGAAAGAAGAAAACGACATAAAATTTGAAGAAAGCCAATATTTGGGGAGAAATACTTATTCCGTAATTCGGAGAACTCTTTTGGCAATTTTTTGTTTTATAACATATTACATGGCCGACCATGAAACCCTAAACCCTGAAATTATAAAACCCCTAGAAACTATTCATTCTAATCCACAGGAATTGTTTTTTATGATGGGTATGGCTGTATTGGTTATTAGTACCATTCTGGCTTATGTTCTCCATATTAAAACCACAGTTACTTCCGAAAGCATAATACTTGACGGGCTATGGACAGCGAGAAGAGTTAAAATAAACCTTTCATCTATCGTATCGGTAAAAAAAATAAAGTTGAAAAAATACGTCTTTAGACGACCGGTTTATAACTTACATAGAAAAGGAAAAATAAAATTTTATACCAGTGGAGGTCATATTATTGAGTTGATTGATAAAGATGGATTAAAATATATTATTGGAAGTCAACGATATAATGAACTACATTTTATAATTTCAAGTTTAATAAAAAAATAGGATTTCAATATTAGGCCTTTTTACAAAATTTGAAATTTATTCGAATTAGTTAGATTTGGTAAAAATATCACGAATGCGGCAGTTTTTCTTCAAAATTTTCTCTTTAATCTTCCTTTCAATATTTACTCTTTCATCTTTTTCTCAAGTATATGATCCGGTAAAATGGAAATTCGAAACCAAAAAAGTTTCCGAAACCGAATATGATTTAATTTTTACAGCAACCATTGAAGACCACTGGCATCTTTATTCACAGTTTTTAGATAATAACGATGGGCCAATTGCCACATCGTTCAATTTTGATGAAAATAAGGATTGTGAATGCATAGGAAAAGTAAAAGAAGGAAAACCAAAAGTTGAGTTTGACCCCAACTTTGAAATGGATTTAAAATTCTTTGAAAAGAAGGCCGTTTTTACTCAAAGAGTAAAGAAAAAAACAGATGCAAAAACAGCCATGAAAGGCTGGCTGGAGTTTATGGTTTGTAATGAAACTATGTGTTTACCTCCCGAACAAATCGACTTTAAATTTGATTTACCCGGAACCGAACCGGAAACAAGTCCGGAAAAAATTGATACTTCAGGCGATGTAAAAGCAACTATTGATTGCACTAATGCAGCCATTAATCTTGACACAAATAATGTAGATACTGCGATTGCTGTTAAATCTTCTTCCTCTATCGTTCCCGAATTACCTAATGTTGATTTAGAAAATCCAATAGGAAATTGTGGTAATAAAAGCGAAAGTCGAGATATCTGGATTGTATTTTTTCTTGGATTTTTTGGTGGTCTTTTAGCCCTTTTGACTCCATGTGTATTTCCTATGATTCCACTTACCGTAAGTTTTTTCACAAAAGATGGTGGAGGTAGCGGCTTTGGAAAAGCGGTGCTATATGGCTTTTTTATTTTTATGATTTATGCATCATTAAGCATTCCTTTTCATTTTAATGCAGACCCTGAAGTGCTAAGTGAAATTGCAACAAGTGTTTGGCTAAACGTGTTGTTTTTTGCCGTATTTATGTTTTTTGCCTTTTCATTTTTCGGATTTTATGAAATCACCTTACCTAGCTCTTTAGCCAACAAAACAGACTCTGCTTCAAATGTTGGAGGTATAGCCGGTATCTTTTTTATGGCATTAACGCTTGCATTAGTTTCATTTTCATGTACCGGGCCAATTCTAGGTTCTGTATTAGGTAGCTCATTAAAAAATGGTCCTTGGCCAATTACGGCTGCCATGAGTGGATTTGGGATTGCTCTAGGGTTACCATTCGCCTTATTTGCAGCATTTCCAAGTATGATGAAAAAACTTCCGCAATCCGGAGGTTGGCTTAATTCGGTTAAAGTTGTATTGGGATTTATTGAATTAGCTCTTGCCCTTAAATTTATTTCTAATGCCGACCTTGTAGAACAATGGGGATTAATTAAAAGAGAAACATTCTTCTTAATCTGGACCATTATCGGGCTTGGCACAACATTATATTTATTAGGAGTTATAAAATTTCCACATGATAGTCCTATAAATGGCTTTTCAAAAACAAGAATTTTCTTTATTACCATTTTTGGCGCATTTACCATTTATATTGCTCCCGGAGTTTTAAAAAATACACCTTGGACGCATGATTTACTAAGTGGATTTCCGCCTCCTACTTTCTATAGTTGGTACGAAAAAGAAACTTTTCATGCTGAATTTGATGACTTTGACTTAGCACTACAAAAAGCTAAAGAAACCAATAAACCTATTTTAATTGACTTTACCGGGTGGGCCTGTGTAAACTGTCGGAAAATGGAAGAAACCGTGTGGACAGTAGAAAGCATAAAGAAAATATTAGAAGAAGATTTTATTTTAGTTTCTTTATATGTAGATGACAAAGTAGAATTACCAAAAGAATTACAAGGTGAATTTACTTATACCGTAGATGGAGTTACAAAAACAAAAAAAATAAGAACCATCGGGAATAAGTGGGCTACATTTCAAACCCAAGTGTTTAACAACAACTCCCAGCCATACTATGTTATGCTTAGCCATGACGGATATTTACTGGGAAATCCTGTTGGATACACACCTGATGAAGAAGAATACGAAGACTATTTAAAATGCGGACTTAAAGCGTTTAAAGAACACATTAATAGATAACTTAAGTCAAACCACTAATTTTTAACCCTTTAGTTTTTGTATTTCTCATATTTTATTACCTTTGCCGTCCTTTTTAACAAATTAAATTAATAACATGAAGAACAATTATGAAACTGTTTTCATTTTAACTCCCGTTTTATCTGACGCTCAGGTAAAGGAAGCAGTAAATTCTTACAAGGACTTCTTAAAAAAAGCGAAGGCCAAAATTGTAAATGAAGAACATTGGGGAATGAAAAAATTGGCGTACCCCATTCAAAAAAAATCAACCGGTTTTTACCACCTTTTTCAATTTGAAGCAGAAGGCGACATCATTGGTGAGCTTGAACTGACTTATAAAAGAGACGAAAGAGTAATGCGTTACCTTACAGTAAAACTTGATAAGTATGCTGTAGAATACGCTGAAAAAAGAATTAAAAGATTAGCAGACGCTAAATAACCTTTAAAAAAGTAAAATCATGGCTGAAGATATTAGATATTTAACCCCTCCAGATATTGAACTTAAAAAAGAAAAGTACTGTAGATGCAGAAAAAATAGAATCAAATATATTGATTACAAAGACGCAGACTTTTTGTTAAAGTTCGTAAACGAACAAGGTAAAATTCTTCCAAGAAGAATTACCGGAACTTCATTAAAGTACCAAAGAAAGGTATCGCAAGCAGTAAAAAGAGCAAGACATCTTGCCCTTATGCCTTTCATTGGTGATATGTTAAAATAACCCCTAAATCAAGAAGAAATGGAAATCATATTAAAAGAAGATATAGCTAATCTTGGTTTTGCGGATGAAGTAGTAAAGGTAAAGCCGGGCTACGCAAGAAACTTTCTTATTCCTCAAGGAATGGCTGTACAAGCTACTAAAATGGCGTTAAAAGTTCATGAAGAAAAAATGAAACAAAGAGCCAAAAAAGAAGAAAAGTTAATTGCTGATGCTAAAAAAATAGCTGAAAAATTAACCACTACAAAAGTAAAAGTTGGTGCTAAAGTTGGTGAAAAAGGAAAGATTTTTGGTTCTGTAAACACCGTACAATTAGCAGATGCTTTAGAAAAACAAGGTTACAACATCAATAGAAAATTCATCAAAATAAGAGGTGAAGCTATTAAAGCTGTTGGTACTTACGAAGCTGAAGTAAAACTTCACAGAGATGTATCAACTGTATTTGAGTTTGAAGTAGTAGCCGAATAATTTTTTTGCACAAATAAAAATTATGGAAAGTCCTGCCCCAAAAAGGCAGGATTTTTTATTCATACCTTAAAGATTCTATAGGGTCTAACTTAGCTGCTTTAATAGCCGGGTAACTACCGGAAATAACACCTACAATAAAACACATAATTACGCCAAACAAAATCCAAGTCCAAGGTATAATAAAACCCACACCGATAGTCAACGCCACTAAGTTACCAATCAAAATACCAAAAATAATTCCTACCAAGCCACCCAGCTGGCATACCACAATGGCTTCCACTAAAAACTGCTGACGTATTAATGCCGAAGAAGCACCAATCGCTTTTCGTACTCCAATTTCTCTAGTCCTTTCGGTTACCGAAACCAACATAATGTTCATTAGCCCAATAGAAGCACCCAATAAAGTAATTAAAGCAATAAAAACAGCAGCTACTCTTATCATGCTAGTTTGTTCAATAAGCATATTGGTCAATCTATCGCTTCGGGCTATTTCAAAAGAAATATCATCAGATAAATCATCCTTTCTTATCACTCTAAATATTCCCGTTGCTTCACCTGATGCTGCGTCCATTTCAGCAGGCGAATTAGTAGTAACATTAATTACAAAACTGGTGTTTTCCGTTAAATATTTTTCTCTAACTAAGTTCAAGGGTAAATAACATACTCTATCTCCACCCATTCCCATACTACTTCCTTTACTTTTTAATGTGCCTATAACCGTAAATTTA
>JAUHYR010000133.1 GCA_030426475.1 Bacteroidia bacterium | reverse complement strand
GACCTATCTTATGTACTAGGCGCAGCAAAAAATATAGGTAAACTATTAAAGGAGTACAAGGTTATTGTTGATAAAAGTACTGTGCCGGTGGGTACTGCAGAGAAAGTACATGCTGCTGTTGCTGAAAATGCAACTTGCGAATTTGATGTCGTCTCTAACCCGGAATTTTTGAGGGAAGGTTTTGCGGTAGATGATTTTATGAAACCCGATAGGGTAGTGGTTGGTACGAGTTCAAGCAAGGCAAAAGAAATTATGGAGCGGCTGTATAAGCCCTACGTAAGGCAAGGTAATCCTATTATTGTTATGGATGAACGTTCAGCGGAGCTTACTAAATATGCTGCAAATTCCTTTTTAGCTACTAAGATCACTTTCATGAATGAAGTGGCGAACTTATGTGAAAAGTTAGGCGCTGATGTAGATATGGTAAGAATTGGAATGGGTTCAGATACAAGAATCGGAAAACGTTTTTTATTTCCGGGTATTGGTTATGGTGGAAGCTGCTTTCCAAAAGATGTACAAGCGCTTGCTAAATCAGGAAAAGAGGTTGATTATACGTTCAACATTCTTGATTCAGTAATGAGTGTAAATGAAAAACAAAAGACTATTCTTATTCCAAGAATCAGAAAACACTTCTCTAATGACTTAAAAGGTAAAAAAATAGCCATTTGGGGATTAGCATTTAAGCCTGATACAGATGACATTCGTGAAGCTCCTGCATTATATATCATAGATGAATTATTAAAAGACGGAGCTCAAATTAAAGTTTACGACCCGGAAGGAATGCATAACGTTCAAGCAAAATTGGGAGATAAAATTTTGTATGCCACTGACCAATATGATGCTTTAGCAGATGCAGATGCTTTAATTATTTGTACAGAGTGGTCTGTATTTAGAACTCCTGATTTTGATAAAGTGAAATCCGGCTTAAAATCGAATGTGATTTTTGATGGAAGAAATTTATACGAAACAGAATTAATGGAAGAGTTAGGTTTTACTTATTATAGCATAGGTAGAAGAAATATTATTTCCTAAAATGAAAACAGTATTAATTACAGGAGCAGCAGGTTTTTTAGGTTCTCATCTTTGCGATAGATTCATTAAAGAGGGATATAAGGTAATTGGGATGGATAACCTTATTACCGGAAACCTAAAAAATATTGAACATCTTTTTAAATTAAAAGAGTTTGAATTTTATCATCACGATGTTTCAAAATACGTTCATGTTCCGGGTAAATTAGATTATATACTTCACTTTGCCTCTCCCGCTAGCCCCATTGATTATTTAAAAATCCCCATTCAAACACTTAAAGTAGGCTCTTTAGGAACACATAACCTTTTAGGTTTAGCCAAAGCTAAAAATGCTACAATCATGGTAGCATCTACGTCCGAAATCTATGGGGACCCTCTTGTTCATCCACAAACAGAAGACTACTGGGGCAATGTAAACACTGTTGGTCCAAGAGGAGTGTATGATGAAGCCAAAAGATTTCAGGAATCAATTACTATGGCCTATCATCGCTTTCATGGAATTGACACTAAAATTGTAAGAATATTTAATACTTATGGACCAAGGATGCGCCTAAATGATGGTAGAGTTTTACCTGCATTTATCGGTCAAGCATTGAGAGGGGAAGATTTGACAGTATTTGGAGATGGTTCTCAAACCCGCTCATTTTGCTATGTTGATGATTTAGTAGAAGGAATATACAGATTGTTATTAAGCGATTGTCACGATCCAGTTAATATCGGAAACCCTGACGAAATAACCATAAAAGAATTTGCAGAGGAAATTATAAAACTCACAGGAACATCACAAAAAGTTATTTATCAGGATTTACCGGTAAATGACCCAAAACAAAGAAAACCGGATATTACAAAAGCAAAAGCTTTACTAGGTTGGGAACCAAAAGTAAGTAGAGCCGAAGGTTTAAAAATAACCTATGAGTATTTTAAGTCCCTACCAAAAGAAGAGTTATACAAAAGTGAGCATAAAGAATTTGATGATTATATAAGAAAGTAATGAGTTATTTTTCACATGAAACAGCGGTAATTGATGATGGATGTCAAATTGGTGAAGGCACTAAAATTTGGCATTTCTCTCATATTATGCCCAATTCCATAATTGGTGAAAAGTGCAACATTGGACAAAACGTTGTAGTATCTCCCGGTGTTAAGTTAGGCAACAATGTCAAAATCCAAAACAATGTGTCACTTTACACAGGTGTCATTTGTGAAGATGATGTATTTTTGGGGCCGTCAATGGTGTTTACCAACATACTCAATCCCAGAAGCGCAATAGTAAGAAGAGACCAATATGTTGAAACTTTAGTAAAAAAGGGAGCTTCGATAGGTGCAAATGCTACTGTAGTTTGTGGAAATAGCATCGGTGAATACGCATTAATTGGAGCAGGCGCTGTGGTAACTAAAGATGTTCCGGCTTATGCCCTTTTAGTGGGAAATCCGGCTAAACAAATTGGTTGGGTAAGCGAATACGGACATCGATTAAATTTTGACGAAACAGGAAAAGCAACCTGTCCGGAAAGTAATGAGATTTATGAATTAAAAAACGGAGAAGTTAAAAAAATAATACAATGAGCGATAAAGTAAAATTTGCTGTTGTTGGTTGT
Source organism: Bacteroidia bacterium (assembly GCA_030426475.1). Lineage (GTDB taxonomy): Bacteria > Bacteroidota > Bacteroidia > Flavobacteriales_E > Vicingaceae > CALALS01. The sequence goes on along the minus strand of JAUHYR010000133.1, from coordinate 931 downwards.
GGTCACATAGGCAAAAGACATGCGGAAATGGTTACGGGAAATCCTGAAGCTGAATTAGTTGCGTTAGTTGACATAAAGCAAAAGGATAAGTTAGGAATTGAGAAGTATGACGTACCTTTCTTTAATTCAATTGAAGAGTTACTTGACTCAAATATTGAAATAGATGTGGTAAATATCTGTACACCTAACGGCCTTCACGCCAATCAATCAAAAAAAGTATTAGAGGCAAAAAAACATGTGGTTTGCGAAAAACCAATGGGATTAAGTAAAGCAGAATGTGAAGAAGTGATTTTCAAAGCACTGCAAGTAAGCCGTCATGTATTTTGCGTAATGCAAAATCGCTACTCCCCACCTTCAGTTTGGTTAAAAGAAGTAATTTCTGAAAACCGCTTGGGCAAAACATTTATGGTTCAGGTAAACTGTTACTGGAATAGAGATGAGCGCTATTATAAGGCTGATGGATGGAAAGGAAAACAAGATTTAGACGGAGGAACTTTGTTTACTCAATTCTCTCATTTCATTGATATCATGTATTGGTTGTTTGGCGACATTCAAAACATACAAGGTAAGTTTAAAGATTTTAATCATCAAACCAGTACTGATTTTGAAGACTCTGGGTTTGTCTCTTTTGATTTTGTAAATGGTGGTATGGGCTGTATCAATTACTCCACAGCTGTTTGGAATCAAAATCTTGAAAGTAGTATGACCATTATTGGAGAAAAAGGTAGCATTAAAGTTGGTGGACAATACATGAATGAAATTGTTGAATGTAATATTGAAAACTACACTATGCCGGAATTAGCTCCATCTAACCCACCAAATGATTATGGCCCTTACAAAGGTTCCGCTGCTAATCACCATTACGTAATAGAAAACGTCATCAATACACTCAAAAAAGAAGGCACGGCTACTACCAATGCACTTGAAGGAC
>JAUHYR010000132.1 GCA_030426475.1 Bacteroidia bacterium | reverse complement strand
AATTCCACCTGTAACACCAACTTTAAGCATTAATTAAGAAAGTAAAATTTGAGATAAGTGTTATCTCAAGTTATGATTTCGGTTCTTCAAATTCAGAGGCAATAGCTGATTTTTCAACTTTTAATTGTCCGCCACCTTGAACATCAATAATTACAGTTGTATCTTTAACTTCTGCAATTTTTCCGTGAATACCACCTATGGTTACTACTTTAGAGCCTTTAGCTAAACTTTCTCTGAATTTCTTTTGCTCTTTGGCTTTCTTTTGTTGTGGTCTTATCATAAAAAAGTAGAAAACCACTACCATTAATACCAACATTAATATTGTTGACATTCCACCACCTTCTCCACCTTGTGAAGCCATTAAAACTATATTCATCATGTTATTCATTTTTAATTTATTTTGTTTCGGGTACTAATATTTCTCCTTTAAGTGCTACTACAGATACATTTGGCTCTGTGTTTGCGCTAATGGTTACAGTTACATGTTTAAACCCTTCTTTTCCATTACTGTCAAAAACTACGTCTATTTTACCTTTTTCTCCGGGTGCAATAGGTTCTGTTGGCCATTGAGGCACGGTGCATCCACAACTTCCTCTGGCAGAGCCGATAAGTAAAGGATATTCTCCGGTATTTTTAAATACAAAAGAATGTTCTACTTTTTCTCCTTGAGTAATTTTTCCAAATTCATACAATTCATTTTCAAATTCAATAGAAGTTACTTTTTCTACTAAATCGGTTGTAATTTCAACATCGTCTTTTTTTGTTTCTTCATTTTTGCATGAAACCAAGAGTGATGAAATGATTAATAATGGTAGTACTATTTTTTTCATTTTTTTAAGTTATTAAACAACAATTTTTTACTGCATTAAACCTCTTCCGGTTTTTTTAAGTTCACCTTTTTTAGAGTATTCCGCTACAAATTTATCTAAAATACCGTTAATAAACTGTTTACTTTTTGGTGTGCTGAACCACTTTGATAATTCTATGTATTCATTAAGAGTTACTTTAACCGGAATTGAGGGGAAATAAATCAATTCTGTCATAGCCATTTTCATTAAAATAATGTCAGCTAAAGCAATTCTGTCTAACTCCCAGTTTACGGCTTTTTTATCAATAACTTTTTCAAACTCCTTTTCATGTTTTACAGTAGCTAAAAATAAATCTGACACAAATGCTTTGTCTTCATCATCCTTTAGGCTATATGGAATTTTTATATCTCTGTTTTCTTGCATGCCTTCTACTGTCTTTATAACTTGATAAAGAGCTAAATCTATATCCTCATACGTCCAATACATGGAGGCATCTTCTATTTTAGAGATAAGAACTTCATCTTCAGAAAGTAATTCTTTGAAAAGCTTAATAACAAACTCCTTATCCCACTCAAAACTATCTTTCTCTAAGTTCATGTATTTAACAAAAGCTTCGCTTGAACGCATTTTTGTGAAGAAAGCTTTTACTTCATCATAATAAATTTGCCAACTAATACTTTTCTTTTTGATTAGTTCCTGAAAAGCTTCGTTTTTTTGAAGAGCCTTAAAAATCCTATTGTTTACGAACTTTAAATTAGGGTTGATGTCTTCTTCGGTACGAATATGCTTTTTTCTGTTCTCTTCAATTCTGAGTTCGGCAAGGTGAGTAAGTTCAAATCCAAAAGAAAGAAATAGAAGATATAAGTCATGAAATCTTTCAATTCCATGAAATACTTCATTGGTTGATTTTGTAATGTTTTTTTCATCTGTTTGAAAAAAAGCATACAATCCTTGAAATATTTTAACCCTCAATATCCTTCTACTCAGCATTATAAATGAACTTTAAAATGAACTTAATATGATTGTTTAATCTTACCTACGGCAGCAATTCTTTCTTCAGCAATTTTGTTAGCCGCTTGGTAAGTAAGTATATTATTTTCTTTACTGTATTTATAAATGTTTAATGTTGTATTGTAGATGTCTTCGGTCAGTTCCATCGCTCTGTCTCTTCCATAACCTTCTACTTCAGAGTTAACATTAATCAGACCTCCGGCATTAATTAAATAGTCAGGTGCATATAATATTCCTTTATCTGCAAGCATTTTACCATGAACTTTTTCATTTGCCAATTGATTATTAGCAGCTCCGGCAACAATGCTACATTTTAATTGTTGGATGGTAGCGTCATTAAGAGTTGCGCCTAATGCACATGGAGCATACACATCAATGTCAAGTTCATAAACATTTCCACTAGCAATTTCTACTGCACCGTGTTGTTTTTTTATGGCTTGAAGCTTTTCATCCCTTATGTCACTGATAAAAACTTTTGCACCTTCTTTCACCAAATAATCAACCAAAGCTTCACCCACATGACCAATACCTTGAACCAATACTTTTTTACCATTCAAACTTTCGCTACCACTTAATTCTTTCATAGATGCTTTCATTCCCATGTAAACACCATAAGCCGTCACGGGAGAAGGATCACCACTTCCACCTAGTGAAGGAGGTAAGCCGGTTACAGAATCAGTTTCCATGTGCACATATTCCATATCTTTTGGACTGATGCCCACATCTTCTGCTGTGATATATTTTCCGCCTAAACTATCAACAAATTTTCCAAACCTTCTAAATAAGGCTTCAGACTTTTGAGTGTAAGAATCACCAATAATAACAGCTTTACCACCACCTAAGTTTAATCCGGTAATAGCGGCTTTGTAACTCATGCCTCTAGAAAGCCTTAAAACATCATTTAAAGCTTCTAATTCATTTTGATACATCCACATTCTGGTTCCGCCTAAAGCCGGACCAAGAGTGGTGTTGTGAATAGCTATAATTGCTTTTAATCCGGTAGCATTATCCTGGCAAAAAACAACTTGTTCATGGTCATAAGTAACCATATTTTGAATAACCGGGTTTTCTAAACCTAATTGTTCACTGACTTCTGCAATTTCAGACATATTAAATATTTTTAGATTTTGAATTTACTACCTTTGTACTTTGAAAAGGCTTGCAAAAATAGGTACTTTTTTGATAGAACCAAACCACTTATTAATTGTATTGTCTTAAACAATAAAAAAATAGAGAAATAGCTTAGTGAAATCATTATTACATCTCAATAAATATTTTGTAAAGTATAAGTATAGATTAATATTTGGAATAGTTTTTATAATTATTTCAAATGTTTTTGGAATAATACCTGCTCAGCTTATCCGTAAAGCTTTTGATTTAGTAGGAAACTCCATTTTTGATTTAAAGTTTTTAGCCGATACTCCGTTAGAAGGGCATTTTACTGAACACCTTTCTACGATGCTACTCATTTTTGCAGGAACAGTGTTGTTGATGTATTTATTAAAAGGCTTATTTACTTTTTTAACCAGGCAGACAATTATTATTATGTCTAGATTGATTGAGTATGATTTAAAGAATGAAATATATGAGCACTATCAAAAACTGCATTTAGGTTTTTATAAGCAGAATAATACAGGCGATTTAATGAATAGAATTAGTGAAGATGTTAGTAGAGTGAGGATGTATCTTGGGCCGGGTATTATGTACACAATTAACTTAGTTGTTCTTTTTGTGATGGTTATAGCA
>JAUHYR010000053.1 GCA_030426475.1 Bacteroidia bacterium | reverse complement strand
CCCGAATAACGAAAACATAGCGGGTAAAGGTATGGTAAATGAAGGAGTAAACTCTACATCTCTTGGACTAAAAGGAATACCTGCACTGGCAGAAGAAATAATGGTTACCAGAGATATTTTCTTAGCGGAATATTGCGAAAGCCCGGTTCACCTAACAACCATCTCTACCAAAGGTAGTGTGGAAATCATTAAAAATGCGCAAAAGAAAAAGATTAAAGTAACGGCAGACGTTAGCTCTGTTAACTTATTTTTTACCGATGATATGCTGAAAGAGTTTGACAGCAACTTTAAGGTAAAGCCTCCACTCCGTGAGAAAGTGGACATCAACATGCTTATCAAAGGCTTAAAAGACGGAACTATTGCAGCAATATGCTCTAACCACAGCCCGAAAGATATCGAAGAAAAGAAATGCGAATTTGATAATGCCGCTTACGGTGCTATTAACTTACAGACTTGCTTTGCGGCAGCCAACAGCGTGTTACAAAAACACCTCAACTTAGAAGATATTATAGCCAAACTTACCTCAGCACCTAGAGAGATTTTAAAGCTGGAAAGCTTGAAAATAGAAGAAGGAGCAATTGCCAACCTTACGCTTTTCAATCCAAAACTAGAATGGAAATTAGATGAGAAAATGATTCTTTCTAAATCAAAGAATTCACCTTTTATAGGAAAAGCCTTAACAGGAAAAGCTTTGGGAATTATCAATAAAGGAAAGTTTGTAGAAGCAAAATAGGCTTATTCGTCTCCGCTAAAGTCTTTGATTTCAACTTTACGTTTCTTCTCTACAATGTAAAACGAGACATATACATTGGTTTGTTCCGTTTGTAAGTTCAATGGAATATTGTTTCTGGTAAGCTTGTATCGGCTTCCTAAGATAGATTCGTCAATCGTAATGATATAATCTCCATTTGGCATATAAAACTCAAACTTACCATCTACATCAGTAAGCGTGCTATACACTTTACCGTTAGTAGCCGTAATTTTAATTCTAGATAAATCAAACTTCTTTTCCTCATCAACTACGGCAATTCGCTGTCTGTCTAACACTACTTCTCCGTAAACTTTCACTCCTCTTACAAAAGGTAAATAGTAGTCTCCGTATTTTACAAAGTCTGTAGAATCAGGTAAATTAGGGAACCAGCCTTCAATTGGGTCAAGTGCCATTAGCTCCACTTTATGCGGTCCGAAAGGAATGTTTTTAGCTACTGCTTCACCTTTTTTATTAGTTAATACTTCTTTCATTTTATCAATGCTAATTACCACATTTTCAATTAGCGGCTCATTGCTTTCTCTTATGCCATTACCGTTTAAGTCATAAAAAGCAATAAAATCGGCATCTACCGCTTTTCTTTTTACAAATGGTACAGGAATATTAAAGTCTTTTAAAATGCTTGCTCTAAAGGTAATATTGTGAGCAGCTGTGGGCTGAACATCAGATGACGGAGTAGAAATTACATTAGAATAGATGGATGCATAGTTGTTAGATGAGTAAGAATAATTAGCGGCAAAACTAAATCTCCAGCCGGAATTAGTAAAGTAGAATATTTCAGGAGAATAGTTAAATGTGTGGCTCTTGAAAATATTATTGTAATTGTAAGAAGCTGTATTTTCCAATAAGAAGTGAGTATTTTTAAACAGATGTTGATGCTGCAATGATAAACGAATGGTTTGCGGAGCAATACCGTAATCTATCATATATTGTAATGTTACTAATGAGTTGGCGCCATAATCGTATCTGGCTGTAAAATTCCAAACTCTATACCTTACAATAGACGAAAACTGAAAAATAAAATAATCATTAATATCAGGAAAATCTACCGCATCGTTGTAGCCTGCTCTAAAATAAGCCGATGCAAAAGCATTTTTATTAAAGCTATAAGTAGAATATCTCATGCTTACCCCTCTGGAGTGAATTCGGTTATTTAAGATGTCTGAGTAGTTATAAAACAATCCCGGTTGAAACGAACCAATACTTGTCATGGTAGTAAATAGCAAGGTATTAGTTAATTGTTCCTGAGTTGCCATCAAGGTATCTGTATAAATATTAAAAATGTTGTTTTTGTTGTAGTAATTATTCAACATTACATTCCATTTATCTGAAATTTTGTAAAGTGACATGTGATTAAGGTCAAGCCTTTCATACGCACCGGTAGAAAAGTTTCTGTCTCTATATCTTGCTCCTACATTTGTTCTCATTCTTCTGTTAAAGAAACTGGTAGCATAGTTTATCCCTGCCATATAACCCTGAACTTCTTTCTTAGTCCCGCTTGAATCTCTAGTGGTATTTGTCCCTGCTAACGTAAGGGAAATGTTATGGTTTTTAGCTATGGTAAAGTTTCCTCTAAGGTTAACTGCATCTACTATTGTGTTTGACCTGTGATAAACACCTCTTCCGGCTCCTGCTGTTATACTTGCCTTAGGAGTTATCCTAAACAAATGATTCATTCCGTAAGATTCTGTTTGAGGAGCGTTAAATAAGAATGGAGATTTAATATAATATGCAGAGGTTTTATGCTTTTTATTAAAATAAGTATACGAACCTTTTGCTCCTTTTCCGTAATTAACAATACCTATAATATCTCCGCTAAGTTGACCTAGCTCAGCTGTCATTTTATCATCAAAGTAACCAATATACCAAGGAGAACCATTCAATAATCTTCTATTCCAATAAACAGTATTATAATTCAGTTGTGCATAATATGATAAACTGGCTTTGCTGTTCAATTGCTTAAAGCCTCTCATATTTATGTTCATGAAAGTGTAATCACTGAACAGGTTTTGAGCGGTAGCCCAAACGGTTAAAGGAAAGGTTGCACTCCCCTGTTCTGACACCACCACTTGGTTAGGCAACTTTACAAAATCTACTCTGTTAGATTTTCCTATTGAATTACCAACCGCTTTAGGGTCTTTACTTTCTATAAAGAGCGTATAGTTTTTTTCTACTAACTCTGTGTTTGGCCGATGATTAATATTAGATACTCTTCTGAAGTTTCGCTGCCCTTCATGAATGGCTTTTACCGTAAATTTAAATGTAGAGTCCTGATAAGGATTTAGAATGATTGTTTTCCCTGATTTAACAATAGATTGATTGGAGTCAATCACCACTAAATTTTGACCGATAGAACGGACATTTATAAAAAAGTCCTGTCGGTTATTTCCTGTATTTAAAATAGTGTATTCAATGTCTTTTGAGTTTTCATCGTTTCTAAAGTAAATACGTTTACCGGGTTCAACAGACGTTTCCCAGGACATAATCTTTTGTGTGTACACATAAAAATAGTTAGAACCTATTTGCTCTGATAATGAATCTAACAACACTCCGTTAATCATTACTGTAGTTGCCCCCATCAATCCTTTTGATGGAATAATACTCACCGGAATAAATGCCGAATCGCCCGGATTAACTACATAATTATCATCATTAAAACTAATGTTCTTCCAGACTTCAGGGTAAATAATATCGGCTCTAAACCTCAAGGGCTGTGCAGATAAATTATAAACTACTAAAACATTGGAAACAATTTCGTTCTCCAATAATAAAATACTGTCTTTCCTAAAAAAGATAACTACTTTATCATTCTGAAATACTTTGCTTTTAGAAACACCCTTTGAAGAGTCTTGCTGTCCGTTAGTTATATTATTTTTATTGAAAAAATCAGATGTATCTACTTGTACATCTGTATTAATACTATCCGGTGTATTTTGAGAATAACCATTATTGACATTCAGAATAAATGTAAATAACAACAACCAAACAATATGTCCACTTAACCTCATTAAGGATTTTCTTCTAAGTGAAATTTTACATTTAACTGATAAATACCCGGATTAAATTGAAAACTAGGTTTTACCCTAATATCAATATCAAAATTGTATTCGTTATAGTTGGTTAAATAATCTCCCGGTCCATTTACATTTGGTGCACAAGAACCAGCAGGAGTAATAAGTATCATTTGAGCGATAATATCTATAATATCGCCATTGTTAGTGAAGGTTTGAAAAACTCCGTCAATTGGGGATGTTTGACAACCGTTTCTAACTCTAATTTCTAATGAGTTTATGGGAGGATTAATATTTAATCCATTTCCATATTGTGTTAATTGTTCCCATTCGCTAATGGGTGTACCACCACCCGGATTGTTATCTACAATCATATACAAATGCCATGAACAAAGTGGGTCAGGAATAGCTTGATCAGTTACTCTAACTCTTATTCTAGCAACACTATTAATAATTATACCTCCCTGATACTGACTAAAAGAATCAAAAGTCAATAATTCATTTACAGAGGTATTTGGTACAATATCCACCGTACCACAGTGAAGTTGTCCAAAAGAAGGTTTTACAAGCAATAGAACACCTGTAAAAAGGATAATATATATCTTATGTAAGACCATAGATAATTATAATCAAGGGTGAAAGTAACTCTCACCCTTGAAATATAATATATTTAGATACTATTGATCTTCTAATAAAATGTATTGTACATACATGGTGTAAACACCCGGCTCAGCATAAGCTCCGGCACCGTTCACTGTAACTAAATCCTGAGAAATTAAACCCGTAGCATCAAATGCCATTGGGAAGATTGCAGGAAGACCAGGTAAAATTCTATAATCTATAGAATAGTAGTAGTCTGAAGTTGTACCGGTTTGAGTTAAATAACTTCCACCAGGTAAGAAATCCTGACCTGCAACCCCTGAAGTACCGGCATGTCCGCCAATATACTTATCGTTAGTTGTAGGAGGTGTATTTGTACCTGCATTTACATACAAGCTGTTTTGTCCACTTGGAGTAACAGACGGAGAAAATTGAGCGCTGTAATCAGCGAAAGCACCAAGTGCAGCACCGGCTCCATTATTCACCTGATTTTGTCTAAGCTCTACTAAGCTTAAAGGTAAGTTTGCAATAGCATTAGGGTTATTGTTACCATAATCTATTTGCTGATCCCAAAAAGTAGGACCATTTGTTCCTGTAGATCTACCTACTGCATATAAATCCCAGCTCACGGTAGAACTTACTTTAAGAATAGTTGCTCCATACTGAGTAATACCGGAGTAATATTCATTAATTTCATCAAACACAAACTCTAACTGGTTTGGTGTTGTCATGTCTAATTGTAGCACAGGCTGTAAATCCATTGTTATGGTTACATCCTTTTCGTCAATCAGCTGTGCATTGGCTGTCGCAAATGCTCCTATAAATAGGGCTGTCGCATAAATTTTAAACTTTCTCATAATAAAAAAGATTTAGGGTTTAACTTATATTGATTAATTGATTACGAATTTAGTTTTAGCAGCTTGTATTTCATCTGCCTCTTGAAAGTCAATGACTCCTATTGCTCCGTATTCGCCAGGAGGCAAATCATTAGGTAATAAGAATAAAAAGTCTCTTGATATTCCCGGTAAAATGGTAAATCTCTTTACTAATAATCTTTTTTGGTAACCTGTTTTGAGGTTAGTAACATCTATATAAGATGTGCAATAAGCTATCCCGTCACCCGTATTTTCAGCCGTAATTTTCATGGTATTCAATGTATCTTTTATTTCATGCTTAAAGCCTGTTATTTCGACAGAAGTATTTTTAACATTTGGTGGATTCTGGTAAACATAAACTCCAAAGGCAAAGGTTGGTATTACCCCAAAAGCCACAGAGTTGCCTCCAGAATTAGATACATCAATCGTTTCTCTTGGTTTTTCTTGCTCTACCATCAATACTCCCCAGGCAGCTTTATAACCCTCTTGCTCGGAAGGTACTACTACTGTTAAATTAATTTGCTTACTCTCCCCTGCTTCCAGTTCAACAAAGGTTGGAGCAATATTCGCCCACCTAGAAATAGCAGTTGAATTGCTATCGTTAGGATCTAAAAAAACTGTTTTTCCGTTATTATCCATGGCAAAATCTACCATGCGTATTCTAAAACTGTTCTTGGAATCTGTACTATTCGTAACTTTTACCTTAACGGTTTTTTCTTCTCCGGGTTTGATGTGAAGATGAAAATGTGAAGGAGAAACCGCCACACCTTTTACACTAATATCATTGGTTGTAGTTGTATTTTTGGTTGAATCACTAGGTAAAGTGGAAGTATTTACTCCTTCAATAGTCTTTGAAGAATCAACAGCTACATCAGGTGAATCAAGCGGTAAAATTTGGTTGGAAGTGATGTAGTTTGAAGAGTAAGATGTAAAATAAAAAGCAGCAAATACAGTTAGTGTAATTAATCCTCTCATAGTCCCTTTATTAACACAGTTACTAACAAATATATATATTTTATTAACATGTTGCCGATAAATGTTAAAAAAGTTTGAAGATTTACACTGGCAAAAAAAGTTACTAACTGATTATCAAGCCGATAAATTTAGATGAAATATTACATCATAGCAGGAGAAGCAAGCGGAGACTTACATGCAGCAAACTTAATGAAGGAAATTAAGCTATTGCAGCCCAATGCCAAGTTTAGAGCTTGGGGCGGTGACTTAATGCAGGAACAAGGTGCTACTATCGTAAAACATTACCGTGATTTAGCATTTATGGGCTTTATTGAGGTAATTGCTAATCTAAAAACCATTCTCAAAAACATTGACTTTTGTAAAAAAGATATTGAAGAATACCAACCCGATGCGGTTATTTTTATTGATTATCCAGGATTTAACTTACGCATTGCCGAACATGTAAAATCGTTAGGTATTAAAACCATTTACTATATATCTCCCCAAATATGGGCATGGAAAGAATCTCGGGTTCATAAAATTAAAAAGTATATCGATAAAATGTTGGTGATTCTCCCATTTGAAAAGGAGTTTTATGCCAAACACAACTATGAAGTCAGTTATGTAGGTCACCCATTATTAGATGCCATCAATGAAATTCCTGAAGATTTTAATGCGTTTACTTCCCAGAACAATTTATCAAACAAACCCATTATTGCCCTTTTGCCGGGTAGCAGAAAACAAGAAATTAATACGATGTTACCTATTATGTTATCGGTGGTAAATGAATTTAAAGAATATCAGTTTGTTATTGCAGGTGCTCCTTCACAAGAAAAATCATTTTACGAACCGTTTGTCAGTAAATACCCTCATGTATATTTAGCACAAAATCAAACCTATGACTTACTAAGGCATTCTAAAGCTGCGTTGGTTACATCAGGCACCGCAACCTTAGAAACAGCTCTATTTAAAGTTCCTGAAGTGGTTTGCTATAAAGGAAGTGCTGTTTCTTACCTAATTGCTAAGCAATTGGTAAAAGTAAACTACATTAGCTTGGTTAATCTGATAATGGATAAAGAACTGGTAAAAGAACTTATTCAATCGGATTTGAATACTAAAAATCTAAAAACCGAACTCACCAAGCTTTTATCTGATGATTTCAGAAGTTCACTGCTAAGTGGATATCAAGACCTCATTCAAAAGCTTGGTGGAAAAGGCGCTTCTAAAAAGGCGGCTGAGGAAATAGTAGCATTTATTAATTAATCCTTTCTTTTACTAAGTCCATTACTAAATCAAACTGCTCTTGAGGAGTAATATTGGTGTTGTCTATTACCACTGCGTCATTGGCTTGTTTTAATGGATTTTCCTCACGGGTAGTATCAGCAAAGTCTCTACTGGCAATGTTTTTCTTTACTTGATCAATGGTAATGTTTTCGCCTTTTTCTTGCAATTCTTTGAAACGTCTTTGTGCTCGCACATCCTCATCAGCCGTCATGAATAACTTTAATTCTGCCTCAGGAAAAACAACTGTTCCAATATCTCTTCCGTCCATTACAATTCGTTTTTGTTGCCCCATTTTCTGTTGCAACTCCACCATTTTGGCTCTAACCGATTTAATTCTGCTAACCTTGCTTACATTTTCGGAAACTTCTAAACCTCTTATCTCCTGCTCCACATTCACTCCATTTAAAATAGTTTCAGCTTTATTGATTTGATTATTGTATTGAAAATTAAGAGTGATATTATCTAAAGCTTCTTCTACCTTATCCAACATTACCTCTCCGTTTTTCATTACACCATTTCGCAAAAAATATAATGCAACTGCTCTGTACATAGCTCCCGTATCAATATATACATACTGAAGTTCTTTGGCTAACGCTTTGGCTAATGTGCTTTTTCCACAAGAAGAATATCCGTCTATGGCAATAATGATGTCTTTCAACTCAATCAGTTCAGACGACTAAAATAGGAATAAGAATGTATTATGATGAAATTAAACTTACTTAATTGGCTCTTTTAAAGAATTCGCCCAAGTTACTTGAAAGCGTAAAATGATTAGACCAACCTGCCAAATGATAATTGGCTAAGCCATAGCTAAAATGAAATCTTCCGGCTTTAAAGCCCAGACCAAAGCTCATACCCACAGCACCTTTTCTGTTGGCAAAGACCAACTCTTTTCTTCTTTGGTAATTGTAACCCATCCTGATATGAAAGTTTTTAGTAAGTAAAAACTCTCCGCCAAAAATAAAATGGCGCATTAGCTTTTCTGTAAACGGTGGACCTTTAAATTCTTCCTCTTGTAAAGGGTCAAGTGATTGTGGAATTTGAGTGGAATCTACATAAGTAAAATTAAACTTCTGTAAATGATGTGCTACCACTGAAAACCTAAACGGTACGTGTTCAAACTTTTTGGAAATACCTAACTGTAGGTCAAAAGGTAAAGGTTCATTTTCAGTTCGATTATAAGACACAAACTGATATCCCATGTTTTTAGCAACAAGTGCAGCTACAAATTCTTTTTCTCGATTTTGATAGGTAGCCGAAATATCTAAAGCTGCTCCATAGCTATTGTATTGATAAAAATCAGAATAAACATTGGTAAGGTTGGCACCTATTGAAAATGAAGAGTCTAACATTTTTCCATACCCAATAATAAAAGCATAATCTCCGGGATTAAACTCTCCCTGAATGTTTCCACCATTATCAGTCTCTACAAACTTTCCATAATTAAAGAACTTAACACCTGCGCTAAATGTTCCTAACTTATTAAAATGATGAGCATAGTTCACTTGTCCGGAATTAATATCGCTCACATAATTGATGTAACTTAACGACAAATGTCTGGATAAACCTGAATGTAACAAGCTTGGATTATCGAAAGTGAGATTTAAATCATCATCGCTAATTGCAATGGCACTTCCGCCTAAAGAAGCTACTCTAGCAGAAACCGGAACATCTAAAAAACGATAGACGCTATTCCCACCAATTTGTGAAAACACACAAAATGTAGTAAATACAAAAGCAGTTATAGAAAAAAGTTTCTTCACGAAAGCTAAAGTACGCTTTTCTAACAGAATTATTGTGTGCTAACTAATAATTCTAGGATTAGCTACTTTTTGTTTTAGCACGGCAATATCAATTACCTGATCCATTGTACTCACATAATTGATTTTCAATCCTTTTAGGTATTTTTTCTCTATTTCGTTCACATCTTTTAGGTTATCCTCACAAAGAATGATTTCCTTAATACCCGCACGCTTTGCAGCTAATATTTTTTCTTTAATACCACCTACCGGCAAGACTTTTCCTCTTAGCGTAATTTCACCCGTCATGGCTAACTTATTTTTTACTTTACGCTGTGTGAATATAGAAACCAAAGCTGTTAAAATGGTCACACCCGCAGAAGGGCCGTCTTTTGGAGTAGCACCTTCAGGAAAGTGAATATGAACATCCCAATTATTAAACACCTCTGGTTTAAGCCCATACTTATCACAGTTTGCTTTAATAAACTGCATGGCAATAGAGGCAGATTCCTTCATTACATCTCCTAAATTACCGGTTACGGTTACTTTTCCCTTTCCTTTACTTAGAGAAGTTTCAATGTATAAAATTTGTCCACCGACTGAAGTCCAGGCCATTCCGGTAACCACACCTGCTACATCATTTCCTTCATAGGCATCTTTAGTTCTTCCGGGGCCAAGAATTTCAAGTAGTTCAGAAGCTTTAATCTTTTTGTTGTATTTCTTTTTCATTACTACAGACTTAGCTGCATAACGAACGAGCTTAGCAACAGTCTTATCAAGCTGACGAACGCCTGACTCTCTGGTATATTCAGAAATTACTTTTTCTAACACCTCATCTGTAAGGGTTAAGTCTTTTGCCTTTAAGCCGTGCTCTTTTAACTGTTTTGGAATCAAGTGATGTTTTGCAATCGCTATTTTTTCTTCTACTTCATAGCCATTTACCTCAATTATTTCCATTCTATCCCTCAAAGCAGGTTGTATAGAACTTAAGTCATTGGCAGTAGCAATGAACAAGATGTTAGATAAATCATAGTCCAACTCAATATAATTATCATAAAAAGTATTGTTTTGCTCCGGGTCTAAGACTTCTAACAATGCCGAAGATGGGTCGCCATGAGCATCTCGAGTTAATTTATCTACCTCATCTAATACAAAAACAGGGTTAGATGTTCCGGCTTTTTTCAGGTTTTGAAGAATTCTTCCGGGCATGGCACCTATGTAAGTTTTTCTATGTCCTCTTATTTCTGCTTCATCACGCAAACCACCTAAAGACATTCTTACATATTTTCTTCCAAGGGCTTCAGCAATGGATTTACCCAGTGAAGTTTTACCCACTCCCGGAGGACCATACAGGCAAAGAATAGGTGACTTCATATCTCCTTTCAATTTCAAAACTGCTAAGTGTTCCAAAATTCTTTGTTTTACTTTTTCTAAACCAAAGTGATCTCTATCTAATATTTTCTCTGCCTTTTTTAAATCAAATCGGTCTTTAGAATATTCATTCCATGGTAATTCCAATAATGTTTCTACATAATTTAGCTGAACAGAGTACTCTGCAGCCATTGGGTTGATTCGCTGAAGCTTACTGATTTCTTTTTCAAAACGTTCTTTTGCTTCTTTTGGCCACTTCTTTTTTTCAGCTAGCCTTTCAAATTCCTCTATATCTTTTTCCTGTGGATTGCCTCCCAACTCTTCTTGTATTTGTTTCATTTGCTGATTCAAGAAGTATTCTCGCTGTTGGCGGTCTAAGTCAAGTTTAACCTTAGTTTGAATATCATTTTTTAACTCCAACATTTGAAGTTCTTTTGACAATTTTTCCAACAAACTGGTAGCTCTTTGAACTACATTTACTTCCTCTAATAACTTTTGCTTTTCAGCAACTTCCACCGGTAAATTGGAAGCAATAAAATTAATTAAGAAGCTAGGTGACTCAATATTTTTAAGCGCAAAGCTTGCTTCCGTAGGAATATTAGGAGATTCTGTGATGATACGTAAGGCTATATCCTTAATAGAATCTACCAACGCCTTAAAGTTTTGGTCTTTTGGTGTTGGATTTTCGGCCACTAATGAAACCTTAGCTTTTATATAAGGATTTTCTTCTATTATTTCATTTACCTTAAAACGCTGCTTTCCCTGAATAATAATAGTTGTACTCCCATCGGGCATTTTAAGTAATCTCAAAATTTGAGCAACAGTACCAATGGAGTTCAAGTCTTTTGCATCGGGTTCATCCACCGTTTGGTCTTTTTGTGCAATAACACCGATTATTTTTGTTCCTTTATTTGCTTCCTGTATTAGCTTTATTGATTTATCTCTACCTACAGTTATTGGTAATACTACTCCGGGAAACAAAACGGTATTTCGTATAGGTAATATTGGTAAGACATCAGGTATATTCCCGCCCATCACTTTTTCTTCATCCTCTGAAGAAAGCAAGGGAATAAAATCCGTTCCCTCATCAATCAGGTTTGAAAAAAAAGCATCATCTAAAAAATCATATTTACTCATCTAATTCGGTTATTTTGTCAGTATATAAACTGCTATTCTATTAAAATTGTTGTGCTGCCATTAGTTTCAATGATAGTGCCAAAGAAATAAATCGGTAATTCTGTCATTAATTACCCTGATAGATATGACGTAAAATGTCTATTTCTTCTTGAGATAAAGTAACATTTCTTCTTGACATCATATTTTTAGCTGTTTCAAGCATCTTATCAAAGTCATATTTTACAAACCCTGAAGCACCACCCCAACTAAAAGAAGGAATATGTTTTGGAGGAAAATCTGCTCCAAACACATTAGCTGCTACTCCCACAACTGTAGCAGTATTAAACATGGTATTAATCCCACTTTTTGAGTGATCTGCCATCATTAGTCCACAAAATTGTTCATTGGTTTGAACCATCTCGTTTTTAGCATAATTGAATATTTTCACACTACCATAGTTATTTTTCAAATTTGAAGTGTTGGTGTCAGCTCCTAAATTACACCACTCGCCCACTACGCTATTTCCTAAAAATCCATCATGCCCTTTATTAGAATAAGCAAAGAACACTGAATTGCTCACTTCTCCTCCAACTTTACAGTAAGGTCCAATTGTAGTAGGTCCATAAATTTTTGCACCCATTTTTATGGTAGCATTTTCTCCTAATATAAAAGGCCCTCTGATGATTGAACCCTCCATTATTTCAGTATTTTTTCCAATGTAAATTGGTCCGGTTGTAGAGTTTAAAATACAACACTCCACTTTTGCTCCTTCTTCAATAAAAATAGCATCTCCCAAAACTTTGTTCGTCCCAGAAATCTTTTGAGAAGTTTTGCCTTTGGTAAGCAATTTAAAATCTTGCTCTATTTCTTTCCCATTAAGTTTAAATATGTCCCAAAGATTATTTAAGAAACTTACCTCTTCCGCATATTCAATTATTTCTTCGCCATCAATTTCTTGACTCGTAAAATCTAACTTTAAACTTGTTCTTCTGGCAATAGTCTTACCATCTCTCTTCAATACTTGCCCCATATTTAGTGACTTAATTGCTTCAATAATTGCTAAATCAGGCAACAAGTTAGAAGAAATATAAAGATTATCATCAGTGTAATTACATGTATACTTTTTAGAGAGATAGTCAGCAGTAATACAACTCAACGATGAAGATAAATACTTCTCCCACTTTTCAGCTATGGCTAAAGCACCAACTCTGATTTGAGAAACAGGTCTTGTAAATGTAAAAGGTTTTAAGTTTTGCCAATTATCAAGATTATCTATTAAGATTACATTCATCAACTAAAGAAAAACATTATTAAATAATTTACAAAAAAAAGTCCCGAATAAATCCGGGACCGTAATCAACTATATATTAATAAAATTAAGCTTCTTTACTATCTTCTTTAGCTTCCTCTTTCTTAGGAGCTGCTTTTTTACTATGCTTAGCGTAACGATTTTTGAATTTATCAATTCTACCGGCAGTATCCACTAAGTTCATTTTTCCTGTGTAAAAAGGGTGTGAAGTATGAGAGATATCTAATTTAACAATTGGATACTCATTACCATCTTCCCATTTTTCAGTTTCTTTAGTTGCTGCACATGAACGTCCAAGGAATGAATATCCGTTAGACATATCCTTGAAAATCACTAATCTATAGTTATCAGGGTGAATTCCTTTTTTCATTTCTTTCAATTTTAAGGACGGCAAAGATAACTATTTTTATTAAAACAACAACTTAAATTCTTCTTTTAACTTCCTGATTGCATCATGTGTAGGAGATATATTTCTTTTAGACATTTTATTGAAAATAGTTTGTCCCAAATCTATTCCTGTTGCATCGGGCTTAGCTTCTCTAATTGACTCATTAAACACATGCAATATTTCATCTTTGCTTGCTCTAACAATTGACCATGATTCATGAGAAACATAAGTCTGTTGAGTTAGGTTATGCTCAAACTCTTCATTTACATTAGCCGTTAGCTCACTATGTAACTGATTGGCGGACATCCCTTTTTTATGAAGCCTTAGAACAATATTTTCAGGAGATATTCGCTCCATAAATAAAATGAGGCGTTCATAAGCCTGAATTTGAAGTGGTAAAATCTTCTTCTGCGCCTCTTTTCTCAGCTCGTAGTTATACTTTTTATCTTCTTTGTCATAAAATTGCCTCATTATATAATACACTGATCCAAACACAACTAATGCAGGAATGATGTACTTTATTAAATCTAAAATCGTTTCCATACCTCAAAAAAGTTTTCGTAAAATTAAAAGAATTAACGTATCAATCTCAATTTTATTAGTTTTGTGAGTCAAGTTTAGATATGTCAAGAAAAGTAGAAGCTATTAGGCTAGGCAGACTAGCTGAATCTCAAACCCTTGCAATGACAAGGTTAGCAAGAGAATTAAAAGCTCAAGGAAAAGATGTAATTAATTTGAGTATTGGAGAACCCGACTTTAATACTCCGAACTTTATAAAAGAAGCTGCAAAAAAAGCAATTGACGATAATTATTCTCATTATACACCTGTTCCGGGATTACCCGAATTAAGAAGTGCCATATCTACCAAATTTAAGAGGGATAATGGTTTAACTTATTCTCCCGAACAAATTGTAGTTTCTACAGGGGCAAAACACAGTATAGCTAATGTTGCCTTGAGTATTTTAAATGAAGGAGACGAAGTATTGGTTCCTGCTCCTTATTGGGTAAGCTATTTAGAAATCATAAAATTAGCAGAAGCCACACCTGTAGTTATTCCGACTGACATTGAGAATGATTTTAAAGTAACCGTTGAGCAAATCAAAAAACACATCACTCCAAAAACAAGGATGATTATTTACAGCTCACCATGCAATCCAACCGGTTCATTATACAGCAAAGATGAACTAAAAGAAATTGCTGATTTGCTATCAAATTATCCTGACATAATTGTTGTTTCGGATGAAATTTACGAGCATATTAACTTTATCGGACAGCATGAAAGCATTGCGCAATTTTCAAATATTTATGAGCAAACGGTCACTATAAACGGTGTTTCAAAAGGTTATGCCATGACAGGATGGAGAATTGGTTACATAGGCGCTCCTAAGTGGATAGCTGATGCTTGTACTAAAATACAAGGTCAGTTTACTTCCGGCACTTCTGCCATTTCACAAAAAGCTGCTGAAGCTGCTTTATTGGCAGACCCAAGTGTTACTTCTAAAATGAAAAAAGCTTTTCTGGAAAGAAGAAATTTAGTATTAGAATTATTAGGAAAAATAGAAGGTTTTAAACTTAATCAGCCGGAGGGCGCTTTTTATGTTTTTCCAGAAATCAGTTCATTCTTTGGTAAATCATATAATGGGACAACCATAAATAATTCACAAGACTTGTGTATGTTTTTACTAAATGAAGCTAATGTGGCCTTAGTTAGCGGAGAAGCTTTTGGAGCTGAAGGATATATTAGAATCTCTTATGCCACTTCAAATGATGTTTTAATAGAATCTATTAAAAGAATAGAAAAAGCTGTAGCCCTTTTGAAATGAGTTTTACAAAAGAAAACATAATAGAACTTTTTAATCGATTTAACAATCTAAACGTCCTTATCATTGGTGATGTAATGATTGACTCTTACTACTGGGGAAATGTTAGCAGAATATCACCTGAAGCTCCTGTTCCCGTTGTAGCAGTCAATAAAAAAGAATATCGATTGGGTGGTGCCGCAAATGTTGCACTTAATGTTCAGGCACTTGGAGCAACACCTCACCTTTGCTCAGTAATTGGAGATGAAATAGATGCAGACATACTCACTAGCTTACTTGATAAACAAAATATGGGTAGTGATGGTATTATTCGCTCAAAAGACAGAATAACAACTGTCAAAACAAGAGTTATTGGAAACAACCATCAAATGATTAGGGTTGATTCTGAAACTGATAAGAATATTGATAACACACTAACTGAACAATTGTTTTCAAAAATCTCCGAAATTCTAAATGCTAAAAAAATAGACGTAATTATTTTTGAGGATTATGACAAAGGTGTTATCACTCCTGAATTAATTCAAAAAGTAGTAAAGCTGGCTGAAGAAAAAAACATCCCTACAACTGTTGACCCTAAAAAGAGAAACTTTTTGGACTATAAAAATGTAACTCTATTCAAACCCAATTTAAAAGAGCTTTGTGAAGGCTTAAAAATTGAAATTGAAAAGAACAACATTAGTGAAGTAGAAAAAGGTATTGATGAATTAGAAAAGATATTGCACTCCAAAATATCATTTATTACTCTGTCGGAAAATGGAGTTTTTATAAAGGATAATCAGTCAAAACATCATATAAAAGCGCACATAAGAGATATTGCTGATGTTTCGGGTGCCGGAGACACCGTAATAAGCGTAGCAGCTATGACGCTTGCTTGCGAACAGCCAATTGAAGTAGTAGCCGAACTTTCAAATTTAGCCGGTGGTTTAGTATGTGAAAAGGTGGGTGTTGTTCCCATTCAAAAAGAAGATTTACTAAAAGAAGCTTTAGAAAAGCTAACCCGCTAATTATTTTCATTCTTTTTTAATTAATACTTTTGCACCCTAATTTATTGAATGGAAGTATTACCATATAAAGACAGTTCTGATAATAAGAAAAAGCAAGTGGCTGAAATGTTTAACAATATTTCAGGCAAATATGATTTTCTTAATCATTTTCTATCCCTTGGAATTGACAAAAACTGGCGAAAAAAGGCCATAAAAATACTGGCAAAAGAAAACCCAAAAACAATATTGGATGTTGCCACCGGAACCGGAGATTTTGCCTTAGCAACCATGAAACTCAATCCGGAAAAAATTGTTGGGATAGACATTGCAGAAAAAATGGTAGAAAAAGGCATAGAAAAAGTAAAAGCCAAAGGTTTATCAGAAATCATTCAATTAAAAGTAGGCGACTCTGAGAATATTCCTTACGAAAATGAAAGTTTTGATGCTACCACAGTAGCCTTTGGCGTTAGAAATTTCGAAAACTTAGAGCTAGGATTAACTGAAATGAACCGAATTTTAAAACCAAACGGCACTGCTGTAATTCTTGAATTTTCTAAACCACAAAAATTTCCGGTTAAGCAGTTATACGGTTTTTACTTTAAATACATTTTACCGTTTTGGGGTAGGATAATATCAGGTGATAAAGTAGCCTACACCTATTTACCCGATAGTGTTAACGCTTTCCCTCAAGGAAAAGATTTTATAGAAATATTAAAAAAAGTAGGATTCAAATCAGCATACGATAAAAGATTATTTTTTGGAGTAGCTTCTATTTATATTGCAAAGAAATAAAACCAGTTAAATTGCGTTAGAAGAGCAAATTCAGTGAAAAAAATCATATCCATATCAGTTTTATTTCTGCTGGTTTCACAACTTGCTTTTTCACAAAAGAAAAAAGTTGAAAATCTGCCTGAATTTGATGTAAAACGAATTCACTTTGGTTTTGTATTGGCAGGTAATTCAGCAAGTTTTTCTGTTTTTAGAGCCAGTCCGTTTAATGAATCTATTATTTCTGATACTGTTAGAAATATTGTGGTGGATAAACAAAGTGGGTTTAATTTGGGAATTATTTCTTCACTTAATCTTAATCAATATTTCAGCATTAGATTTATACCATCTATCATTTTTACTCAGAGAAACCTTGAATATACTGTTCTTCAGAATAAAAAGGAAGAAGTTTATATTAAACCCATTGAATCCACTTTATTAGACTTTCCCATTCTTTTAAAATATAAATCTGCTAGAGTAAATAATTTTGCAGCTTACGTAATTGGAGGAGCAAAGTATTCTTACGATTTAGCATCAGAGCAGAACACAGATAACATTAGCACTAACCCTAAGGATATCATTGTAAAATTATATAAGCATGATATAGCAGGTGAAATTGGCTTTGGTACTGATTATTATCTTCCCTATTTTAAATTTGGGATAGAACTAAAAATGAGTTACGGATTAAGAAATGTAATGGTAAAGGATAAAACCATGTTCTCCAATCCAATAGATGATTTACGTTCTAAATTATTTACACTCTCCTTTACTTTTGAAGGATAATGGAATTAGTTGACATTATTCTTTTTCCTGAGCAGGCTTTTGATGAAAATTTTCAAAAACAAGCTATTAGTGAAAAGACTAATATTCCCGTTAGCGAGTTAAAAAATATCCAACTCATTAAAAGATCAATTGACGCAAGAGGAAGAAAACCAAAGTATCAGTTAAGGTTTAGCTTAAACGCACCCAAAAAAACTCATTTTTCTTTTGATTTTCCATCTGTAAAAGATAAAAAACAAATAGCCATTATTGGTATGGGACCGGCAGGCATGTTTGCTGCGCTTGAGTTAATCAAGCAAGGAATTAAGCCTGTAATTTTTGAAAGAGGAAAAGACGTAAGACAACGAAGAAGAGATTTGGCTCAATTAACCAAGGAACACATCGTAAATCCTGAATCAAATTATTGTTTTGGAGAAGGTGGTGCGGGTACTTACTCAGACGGAAAACTTTACACCCGCTCAACAAAAAGAGGTGATGTTCAGCAAATATTAGAATGGCTTGTCGCCCATGGTTCTCCTGAAGATATATTAATTGATGCTCATCCGCACATTGGAACTAATCACTTACCCAATGTGGTTACTAAAATTAGAGAAAGTATCATAAATCATGGCGGAGAAATTCATTTTGAAAAAAAGTTAACAGACATTACCATCTTTGGAAATAAAATTAAGTCAATTACAATTAATGAAAATGAAACTTTAAATTTTGATGAAGTCATTTTAGCTACAGGGCATTCTGCCAGAGATATTTTTCAGTTATTACAAAATAAGAAGATAACTATTGAATATAAGCCTTTTGCATTAGGTGTTAGAGTAGAACATTCTCAAAAATATGTAGATAGTGTTCAATACAATTGTGAAGATAGAGGCGAGTATTTACCTGCTGCCTCTTACAAATTAGTGAATCAAACAACTGACAGAGGCGTTTATTCATTTTGTATGTGTCCGGGTGGAATTATTGCTCCTTGTGCTACCAGTCCAAAAGAAATAGTAACTAACGGTTGGTCCCCATCCAAAAGAAATAATCCTTACGCTAACTCAGGAATTGTGTCGGAAATAAAAGAAACCGATTTAAAAGATTTCTCAAAACATCATGAATTAAGAGGATTGTTTTTCCAAAGCTTTGTTGAACAAAAAGCATACGAATCAGCAGGAAATACAGGTGAAATTAAGAAAGCACAATTAGCTCCCGCTCAAAAATTAATCGACTTTGTAAAAAACAAAACATCAATTACCTTACCTGATTGTTCCTACATTCCCGGAGTTACATCAGTAAATTTACATGAAGTTTTACCTAAACCTATTTCATTAGCCTTGAAAGAAAGCTTTAAAGAGTTTGGAAAGAAAATGAAGGGCTTTTTAAGTGAAGATGCTATTATAGTTGGTGTAGAGTCCAGAACCTCCTCACCGGTAAAAATTCCAAGAGACAGAGAAACGCTGGAACATACAGAAGTTAACGGGCTTTATCCTTGTGGAGAAGGTGCAGGATATGCAGGCGGAATTGTTTCAGCTGCAATTGATGGTGTGAAAGTAGCTCAAGCTATTTACCGGAAAATTCATACATAAAAATAGCAGCTGCAGTTGCTACATTTAAAGATTCAGCTCCTCCAATTTTATTGATGGTAAGTTTCGTTTTCGATAATTCAACTAACTCCTTACTCACTCCGTTGGATTCGTTTCCAAAAATGATGATACCGGATGTTGATTTTTCAACTTCCTTCACATTCTGACCATCTAAAACAGTTATATAAGAATTTTCAAATTGGGGAATTTCAGTGGCTAAATCGACATAATGAACATTCACTCTGGTAATTGAACCCATTGTGCTTTGCACCACTTTTTGGTTAAAACAATCTACACTTTCCTTTGAGCAAAAAATGGTTTTAATACCAAACCAATCAGCTGTTCTTATTATCGTTCCTAAATTT
>JAUHYR010000052.1 GCA_030426475.1 Bacteroidia bacterium | reverse complement strand
AGCCGGTGAAACTACTTTTTGGAATGGAACAGCATGGGTTATTAATCAAAACATCTACAACAATGGTGGAAATGTAGGTATTGGAACCAATACCATTGTTCCTACTTCAAAGCTTCAGTTACATGAAAATTCTTCTAATAATAATTTTTTACAGATAACTAACTCCACAACAGGAACAGGGCTTGGTAACGGATTTTTCTTTGGAATTGAAAACCTTAACGAAGGTACTATACTAAATGAAGAGCCGTCTGCTATTAAGTTTAGAATAAATGCTAACGAAGTAATGAGGCTCACTCCCACAGGGCAGGTTGGTATAGGTACTAATTCGCCTGCTTCAGGCAATATACTCCATGTTAAGGGAAAAACCCACACCGATAGCATTCAAATAACGAAAGGAGCTGTTTCAGGCTATATACTAACCTCAGATGGAATAGGAAATGC
Source organism: Bacteroidia bacterium (assembly GCA_030426475.1). GTDB lineage: Bacteria > Bacteroidota > Bacteroidia > Flavobacteriales_E > Vicingaceae > CALALS01. The sequence continues at coordinate 19,330 of JAUHYR010000052.1, read as the reverse complement.
ATCATGGTCTAACCCATCTTCAATAGGAAACTGGGCACCATCAGGCTCTGATATATATAATAAAAATGCAGGTAATGTAGGAATTGGAACTGCTACACCAATTCAACTACTTACCCTATCACAGCCAGCAACTACTATTTTCAGAATGGAACGAACAAATACATCTGCATTTGATTGGGAACAAGTAGCAAATAATACAGGCTTTCATATTAAAGGTGGAGCTGATGGATCTAATGCTACTTTATCTGATTACTTCACCATTGATGGGAATGGAAGAATTGGTATAGGCACAGAGTTCCCTGATGTAGCAGTAAGGATAGAAGGTTCAGACAATTCTACTTCTATCAACACAAATGGAGGGTCGCCAAAAACTACAATTAGGATAGTGAATAATGACCAGGCCACAAACAACAATTATTCAAGCATAAGTTTTACTACAATTTTATCTAATAATGGAATGTCTGAAATGGCAAAAATTGTTGGTCAAAATGTAAACCACACTGCAGGTTCAAATCAAGGTGATTTAGTCTTTTTAACTAACTTTAGCGCAGCGGGATTGCAAGAAAGGATGAGAATTACAGGTAACGGAAATATTGGTGTTGGCTTGTCGGTGCCTGACAACTCAAAAATGCATATTCAAAAACCAAATGTTTCAAGCACTTCTCTTTTAAAATTAGGAAATGTAAATCAGCCTAATGCCGAATGGGATTTTGATGTTGATGGAGCATCCCTTTTTACAATAACCAATGAAAACAATGGTACTCCAAATTTGGTGCTTGCTGCAAATAATTTAGGAAATGTTGGATTGGGAACTGCTACTCCACAAGCAAACCTTCATATTTATGGGAATAAAGGAATTCAAATGAATGTGTCAGGATCTGGTACTCTTGGTGGAGGAATAATGTTTAGAGACGGATATAGAGCAGACAATAAACCATTTCACTTAGGGCTTTTAGCCTATGACCATGATGGAAATAACTTTGCTGATGGAATGGTTATTTCAGGATTTGATGGAATTGCTTTTGCAACCAATAATGGCGGGCTTTCAGGTACTAGTCTTACAAACGTAAGGATGTTTATTCATAATAATGGGAATATTGGGCTGGGAACAACAAGTCCCGGTACTTCACTAGAAGTAGTGGGAGGAGTAACTTATACACCTTCTACATATGCCGCAGGTGGCGGTGGAGGAAACTTTACCCTAACAGTAGGAAACAAATCTTATATCAGAACAACCACTACATTTGGAGGAATCACAATGAATGCTATTTCAAATGGCTTAAAACCCGGTCAAATTTTGATTATTGAAAATGCAGGTCCTTATTTACTAACATTGACAGATGGTTTGTCAAACTTTAATATTCAAGGAAATGCCGGACTTTATCAGGATGATACTATTATGCTGATATGGAGTGGCACAGAATGGTTAGAATTGTCAAGGTCAAATAACTAAAATTAACATTATGAAAACCATACTTATAACTAGTTTTCTGCTTTTCTCAGTTTTCGGTTTAATGGCCCAAACAACCATTGAACGTCAGGTAATTGGTTCAACAGGACAAACAACGGACAACTCTGGGTCAAACACTTATTACTTTACAGTAGGTGAACCTATGGTATACACATGGACAACAAGTTCAGGATATATCTATACCGAAGGATTTCAACAGCCGGAAGAAGAAATAATTACTACAGACATAAAAGGTCTTAATGCCTTTTCACCGAATGGTGATGGTGTCAATGAAACATGGTTTATAGAAAATATATGGAAATATCCGGGAAATACGGTTTCCATTTTTAACAGATGGGGCACTTTAGTCTGGGAAACACAAGATTATGACAATAACAGTAATGCTTGGGATGGAACATGGCAAAACTCAGGTGACGAAGCAATGGATGCCACTTATTTTTATTTGATAAAAGCTGAAGGAACAACAATTAAAGGTTGGGTAGAAATCACTAGATAAACTTGCCCTACCAATATTTTTTTGCATATTTGAAAACTAACATGAACGTATACAAATCAAACTGGGCTTTTCTAATTTTATTCCTCTTATTTGGAAGCAATATTGTTGCCCAGCAAGATCCTCTTTATACGCAATATATATTTAATCCTTTAGAGGTAAATCCCGGCTATGCGGGAAGCAGAGAAGCATTAAGCGCTGTACTTACCCATAGAAGTCAGTGGATTGGTATTGACGGAGCTCCCGTTACTCAAAATTTAGCGATACATGCGCCCACTAAAAACGGAAAAATGGGACTTGGGATGCAAATTATTAATGATGCCATTGGACCCAAAAACACACTTTCGGCATCACTTGTTTATGCTTATAGATTAAGGGTAGGGCAAGGTAAACTTGCTTTCGGGCTTAGAGGCGGACTTTATAATTATAGATTTAATTGGGACAAACTTGAATATCAAAATCAAAACGATAATGTCATTTTAGTTGGAGCAAGTTCTAAAACCACTCCAAATTTTGACTTTGGTGTCTATTACAATACCAAACTTTTTTATGCGGGCTTACAAATTGCTCACCTTAACCGACCTGATTTATCTTTTTCAGATAGTTCGAGCACCTTTTTGCGACCTCATTCAACTTTAACTGTTGCCAGAGCATGGGAAATCAATGAAAATATTGTTTTCAGACCTTCGCTATTAATGAGAGCTGCTCCTAAAAATGTCGGAACGCTTGACGTCAATTTAAGCTTACTATTTAATAATACTATATGGTGTGGAGTTTCTTTTCGCTCAAACTATGGCTTAGCAGGAATTATTGAAATGAATATTACTGACCATTTTAGAGCAGGACTTTCTTACGACTATGCACTTAATGGATTAAGAGGACAAACAGGAGGTTCTCTTGAATTATTTATTGGATACGACTTTAAAATTTATAATCAAAAAATGGCTTCGCCAAGATATTTTTAATGAGTAAGATAAGAACCATATTAATATTCCTTTTTCTTGCGATAGGTATCTCTCTTTCTGCTCAAATGAAAAAAGCCAATAAGCTTTATGATGAACTAAGGTTTGTTGATGCCATTGAAGCCTATTCAAAAGTTTTAAAAAAAGATGATAAAAATGCTGAAGCATTAAGAAAAATTGCCGACTGCTACAGAGTAACCAAGCAATATGAAAATGCTGAACTTTTTTACTCAAAAGCATTTGAAAATGATGACTTTACTCCAAAATATCACATGTATTATGGTCAGGTCTTAAAAAACAATGGTAAAGTTGGAGAAGCAAGAAAACAATTTGAGTTGGCATCGCAAAAAGACCCGAACAGCTTTTTAGCAAAACTCCTTATCCAATCATGTGATAATATTAATACATGGAAAAAAGAAGCTCCATTATACGAAGTATCCAAAACAGAAAATATAAATTCAGAAGTAGCCGACTTCTCTCCTACTGTGCATCCTGACGGGCTTGTTTTTGTAACTGAAAGGGAAAAAGATTATATCAATGATGTTCAATACGGTTGGACAAACAAACCGTTTTTAAGTGTTTACATTGCAGAATATGAAAATGCTGAAAAAACTTCTTTTGATAAACCAAAACGATTCTCAAATAAAGTAGATTCCAGATACCATGATGGACCCGTAACATTTAACCCTGATTGTACAGAAATCTATTTTACCAGAGTAGAAAGAAATGTTTCCTCAAAAAAGGATATTAGTAAACTTAAAATATATAAAGCAACCTACAAAAAGAAAAAGCTCACAAAGTTTGAGCCTTTTGAGTACAACAGCAACGATTATTCCGTTGCACACCCTTGTGTTTCTGATGATGGTAAATATTTCTTTTTCTCTTCAGATATGCCGGGCGGACAAGGAGGAATGGACTTATACATGTGCGAAAAAACAGAAAACGGCTGGGGAGAACCTAAAAACTTAGGAAGCGGAACAAACAGTCCGGGCAATGAGTTATTTCCCTATCACAAAAAAGGTAAGCTTTACTTTTCTTCTGACGGTCTTCCCGGATATGGTGGGCTAGACATTTTTGTAACTGAAAAGAAAGACAACTTTAATGCTCCGAAAAACTTAAGAGATCCTCTTAACAGTAGATACGATGATTTTGGAATTACCATGACAGATGATATTCATGGCTTCTTTTCGTCAAATAGAGATGGTGGGCAAGGAGATGATGACATTTATGCCTTTACCAAGCTACCTGAAAAAGAAAAGGAAAAAACAGCAGTTACTGGTGTATTTGAATATGAAGGTCTTGGAGCCAATGGAGTAAGTCTTAATTTGCTGGATGAAAATGATGCCATAGTTGCTTCAACAAAAACTAACGAAAAAGGAGAGTTTTCTTTTGAAAGTTTAAACATTGACGAAAACTATATGATTGTTGTAAACGAAAACGACATTCCTACTGAAGCCAAAATGTTTATTACCAATAAAGAAGGTAAAAAAGTGATGGAAGTAAATCGCTTTAGAAATGATGCCTTTAAGTTTGAAGCCCTTTCTTCTGATGCAATTGAACAAATGCCTATTATAGAAGAAAAAGATGAAAGCCTACTTACTATCAGCGTTTACGGACAGATATACGACCAACTTCCCGGTGATTATTCCGGAGGCATGGAGGTATATGTGGTAAACGACAAAGGCGTAATTATAGGTACTGCCAAAGCAGATAAAGACGGTAAATTTGTGTTTGAAAAACTTCCACCGGACGAACAGTATTTATTCAAATTATCAGAAGAAAAAGACCTAAACATTATAATACTTGATGAAAATGGTGAAGTAGTAGATTCTCCAAAAAGAAAAGGAAAAGGATACTTTGTTTACACCAGACTTTCAGGAGATGACGTTGTGCTTACTTTAATAAATGAAGATGATGTGGTAATTAAAATTAGAGAAGACGAAAACTTTGTTATTTCTAATATTTACTATGATTATAACAGTGCCGAAATTAAAGGAAGTGCGGGAAAAGAGCTTGATAAGCTGGTACTAATTTTAAAGAAAAACCCTCATATCGGAGTTGAATTAAGTTCGCATACCGACTCAAGAGGAGGGGATGAATTCAACCTTTCTCTTTCACAGAAGCGTGCAGAAAAAGCCGTTCAATATATTGTTGGAAAAGGCATTGAAATTGAACGAATGAAAGGTGTTGGATACGGAGAAACCAAACTGGTTAATAAGTGTAGCAATGGCGTTGAGTGTACTGAAGAAGAACACGGAAAAAATAGAAGGACAGAATTTAAAGTTTACAAGGTTAAATAATAATCTTGCTTTGAATAAACTCTACTCAAAAATCCTCTTAGTTATTTTTCTTGGGGCATTTTTTCTTACAAAAGCCCAAACAGAAGAAATCAAGTTTAAAACCTTTTCCATTAAAGATGGATTGTCCCAAAGCTCTGTTAATTCAATTATTCAAGACCATAAAGGCTTTATGTGGTTTGGAACTCAAGATGGGCTCAACTTATATGATGGTCACTCCTTTAAAGTTTATGTAAACGACCTTAATGATTCCTCCTCTCTTTCCAACAGTTTTATAAGACAAATTGTAGAAACAAAAGACCATAAAATATGGTTGGCAACTGAAAGAGGGCTTTCCGTTTATGAGCCGGAAAAAAACTCATTTAGCAATTATTTACATGAAGACCAGGACAAAAATTCAATTAGCCATAATAGCATTTTTTCAATTCTTGAAGACCAGGAACAAAACCTTTGGGTGGGTACGGAAAACGGGTTAAACCTTTATTTAAAAAAGAAAAAAGTCTTTTTACAAATCCCTATTCGGTTTGATGAAAAAACGACTCCTTTTAAAATCACCTCATTATTAGACGCAGATGAAAATCATTTGTGGATTGGAACAGAAGAGTTTGGCCTAATCTATTTTGATAAGAATAAAAAAGAAATCGAAAAAGTATTTCCTATTCAATCTGTTACTACCACTAAAAAAATAAAAGACCAATTATGGGTAGGAACTACCAAAGGTGTTTATTTAATAGACAATCAAACCTTGTCTCCTATTCCGTTGCCCGATAAAATATTACTTTCTGATTTAGCAAAAAAAGAAATAAAAGTAATTGCAACAGACAGAAACAACACTATATGGATTGGCACAAACTTAGACGGTCTTTTCCACTATACTCCAAAGAAACAACAGCTGCAACAATTCGTTAATGAAGCTAATAACAACTATAGCATTGCCAATAACGGAATATATTCATTTTGTAATGATAGCTCGGGAATTATTTGGATTGGAACCAATAATGGCATAAGTAAATTTGAACCAAAGAAACAGTACTTTCATCACCTAAGGGTAACGGAAGAAAACTCTTTGCTTTCTGATGCCAATATCTGGAGCATATTTAAAGATAATGATGGTACACTTTGGGTAGGAAACTCTTCGGGTGTTGATCATATTAATTTAAAAAATAAAACCAAAACACTTTATGTTCCTAATATATCTCATAGCTCAAAACAGAAAACAGTTTATGTATTTAACACTTTCCGAGACAGAAAAAATGTGTTGTGGTTTGGCACAGATGCAGGTCTTTATTTCTTTAATGAAAACACAAAATCTTTAGAGCATTTTAAATTTCCGGGTGAAGCAAATGATGACAGGATTTATAGAATTATAGAAGACCGCTCAGGACAGCTTTGGTTAGCTACTAAAAACGGTATCGTAAGAATTTCCTCTGACAGAAAATCATGGACGAGATATAACAAAGGTGAAAGTTCGAACAAGGGAATTTCATCTAACTTTATTAGAATTATTGCTGAAGATGGAAATGGAAATTTATGGGCAGGTGGTGACGCTTCAGGACTAATAAAAATTAGCAACCCTTTTTCTACACCTGAATTTAAAGTTTATAAAAACTCTATCAACAACCCACATTCTTTAAGCAACAATACCGTGTTATCACTGCACCCTGATGCTAATAATATTTTATGGATTGGCACCTTTGGCGGTGGGTTTAATAAGCTAAATATTGAGACCGATGAATTTGAAAGATATACTCAGAAAAACGGTCTATCAAATAATGTGGTTTACGGGATTTTAGAAGACGCTCAACAAAACCTTTGGATGAGTACCAACAAAGGAATTAGCCGTTTTAATAAAAAGATAAAAGAGTTTTCGGTGTTTGAAGAAACAGACGGGTTACAAAGCAATGAGTTTAATACAGGAGCTTATTACAAAGATAAAAGCGGACTACTTTACTTTGGAGGAATTAATGGCGTTAGTTATTTTAATTCTTCAGATATTGTTATCAATACCATTCCTCCAAAAATGGTACTTACTTCTCTCCTATTTTTCAATAAAAAGGATTATGCTTATGAAAAAGGAATTTTAGATAAGCATATTTCTGAAACAAAACACATTGATATTACCTATAAAGACAATGTATTTACCATTGAGTTTGCAGCCCTTCATTTTTCAGCACCGGAAAAAAATCAATTAGCTTATAAGTTAGAAGGCTTTAATGAAGATTATATCTATTGCGAAAACTTTGGTAAAGCAGACTATACTAACTTAGAAGATGGTGAATATATTTTTTATGTAAAAGGTGCTAATAGTGACGGAGTGTGGACAGAGGAAATTCCTATTTTAAAAATAACTATCCATCCTCCACTTTGGCGAACATGGTGGTTTAGGTCTATTATGATATTTATAGCTCTATTATTTGGCTATTTATTTTATATCTCTAGAATTCGACAAATAAAAAATCAAAAATTAGCACTGGAGAAATTAGTAAATGCAAGGACAAGAGAGGTAATTGAACAAAAAGAAAAAATTCAAACTCAAAACGATGAGCTTGAAAAAGAAAAAGAAAAAACGGAGCAATTGCTCTTAAATATTTTACCTCCTGAAACCGTTGGAGAATTAAAATCAAAAGGAAAAGCAAGTGCCCGAAGCTACCGAACGGTAACAGTATTATTAGCCGACATTAAGGGCTTTACAAAAATTTCAGAAACATTACGACCTAAACAACTGGTTGCACAGCTAGATGCCTATTTTATAAAGTTTGATGAAATTTTAGAGCGTCACAACATGGAAAAAATAAAAACCATGGGAGATGCATATATGTGTGCCGGTGGTTTGCCCATAAGAAACAAAAGTAATCCTATAGATGCCATATTAGCCGGATTAAAAATTCAGGAGTTTGTAAAAGACTACAATGATAAAAAAGGAGGTATTCCATGGGAATTTAGAATTGGCATTCACACCGGTGACCTTGTGGCGGGTGTGGTTGGTATTAAAAAGTTCGCTTACGACATTTGGGGAGATACCGTAAATGTAACTAAGCGGATTGAAACGGCCAGTGAGGTTGGACGAATAAATATTTCCGGAGTAACCTATGATAAAGTAAAAGACTTTTTTGACTGTGAATACAGAGGAAAAATAGATGCCAAAAACAAAGGCACTATTGATATGTATTTTGTGAATGCTATTAAAGAAGAACTTTCCGTTGACGGATTAGGAAAAGAACCTAACGAAAAATTCTGGAAGTATGTTGACTTACATCTTTATAGTAAAATCAACTACCGAAAAGCAGAAAAATACATCATTAATTTATTAGAAGAAAAACTACCAAATAATTTACATTACCATAGCATTGAACATACTTTGGATGTTTGTAATGCCGTAGAAAAAATTGCCTTAAATGAAGGCTTGGTAGGTGAAGATGTCTTTTTATTAAAAACCGCAGCGCTTTATCACGACTCAGGGTTTGTGGAGATATACGAACAAAACGAATCAATTGGTGCGCACTTGGCTGAAGAAGCATTACCAAAGTTTGGCTACACCAAGGAAGAAATAGAAGTGGTAAAACAACTAATTTTAGCAACCCGTGTGCCACACAACCCTAAAAATAAGTTAGAAGAAATTATTTGTGATGCCGACCTTGATTATCTGGGGCGTGACGATTTTTTTAGAATTGGCGATAAATTGAAACTTGAATTAATGGAACGTAAAAAAGTAAAAAGCGACAAAGAGTGGGACGAATTACAAGTAAAATTTTTAAGCCATCACCAGTTTTTTACGGCTTCTTCCATTAAAAACCGACAACCTAAAAAAGAGCAGAACTTGCAAGCAATAAAAGAACGATTGAAAAATTATTAATCATTCTGCCTTAAAGCTTCAAACAAAATAATTCCCGTAGCTACCGATACATTTAATGAAGACGTTTTGCCTTGCATCGGTATTTTGGTTTTTACATCGCTAAGGTTTAAAATATCTTTAGAAACTCCTTTGCCTTCAGAGCCCATTACAATTACAGATTTCCCTTTAAAATCAGTTTCATGAATGGTTTCGGTGGCTTTTTCGGTAGCAGCAACAATTTTAAATCCATGATGTTTTAAAAAATCTATACTATCCGTTAAGCTATCTTCTTTGCATATTTTTATTCTGTTTAATGCTCCTGCAGAAGTTTTTACGGCATCTCCGTTGAGTTGGGCACTGCCTGTTTTAGGCACAACTATTAATGAAACTCCTGCACACTCTGCCGTACGGCAAATAGCTCCAAAATTTCTGACATCACTTACCTCATCCAAAACTAAAATCAAGTTTCCGGTAAAATTTTCAAATTCTTCTTCCAATGAAAATGTCTCAATAGCAGAAATGTAAGCCACCACACCTTGATGATTACCTTTTACCAGCTTTTTAAGCTTTATCTCAGGCACAAACTGTGTGTTAATACCTTTCTCTCTGCAATGAGCGAAAAGCTCGTTCATGGCAGGGTTTTTAATGCCTTTTTGAAAGAACACTTTCTCTAATGCTTTCCCGCTCGCAATAGCTTCTTTTATCGGATGAATACCAAATATGTAATTTTCTTTTTCCATAACCAGAGCGCAATCTTACCAAAAAAAAACATGACTTGGTAAATTATAAGTATCTTTGGGCTTACTATTTATCACATTATGAAGCATTTTATACTTGTTTTATTCAGTTTGACCCTTATTTTTTCTTCCTGCAAAAAAGAAGGTTGTACCGACCGTTCTGCTGAAAACTATGATGAAAAAGCACGTAAAGATGACGGAAGTTGTATTCATCCTGATACGGTATTACCCGAGCTTCCTTCTTCGTATTCTATAAAATTTCCCGGAGAGTATGCAGGTTTATTTTTTAGCAGAAAATTAGTTTATACCGAAAAAGAAACCGGCTGGGATGATGTGGTTACCAAAGAAGGGCTTGCTTATTTTTCAACTGATGGCGGAGCAACTTATGTAAATGCAGACTCTGTAAAACTAGAAGGGTATTTGCTTACCAAAGCTGCTAACAACTCCTATTCTTTACCATCAGGTTCTGCAAATTTGGTTGCACATGGTGCAGGTATGCAATGGTATGCAAAAGGAGCTGCATGGCCGGGTTTTAACGGGACTACAAATAAAGCTTTTCCAATAGTTGGAAGAATAAGAAGTGGAGATATTCCTGCCAGTAACTCTTATGAATTGACCATAGATGACCAATTAAACTGTGACTCGCTTTTATTTGCTTTACATGGTCCTGAAAAAAGTGTAAGTTATATGGTAGCCGCAAATACACATACTTTTGTGTTTTCTTATGAAGATGTGATTAGTGTTGGCCTTGGAAAAGGATATACACAGGTAACGGGTGTTACTTATGAGTTACAAACTTTAAACGGTAAAGCGCATTGGTTTATTAATCAAACCGAAAGAGTAAAGCCTGTTTTGTTTTATTAATTACATTTCAAGCACCACAAATTCCACTCTTCTGTTAAAAGCTCTGCCTTGTTCAGTATGATTGTCTTTTACAGGCTTATCTTGCCCAAATCCTTTATAAGAAATCTGCTTTTCAGTAATTCCTTTTGATAGCAAATAATCAAATACAGCTTTTGCTCTATCCTCAGAAAGTTTCTGGTTAAATTCAGCGCTACCAATGTTATCGGTATGCCCTTGAATCACAATTTTAAGTGATGGTGAGCTGTGTAATACAGAATACAGTCTGTCCAATTCAAATTTAGATTCCTCTTTTAAATCCGCCTTTCCAAAAACAAAAAAGATATTATTTAAACGAACTGTTTGACCTACCTCAACAGGAGAAAGGTATAAGTCTTTATTTACTTCCTGATATTCATCCAAGTTGGTTAAATCAATGTTTTCGGTAATGGAGTAAAACTTTTCTTTTTCTGCTAAGAAACTATAGGCTTTTCCTTTAGGTAATGCGATTTTATATTCTCCGGTAATAGGGTTTGAAATGGCTATTCCCAACTCTTCATCATTCATTAAGTTAGAATACTTTATGTTGGCAGAAATAGGTTCATTGGTTTTTTGATTATAAACCTTTCCTTTAACAATAGTAACTGCTTCAGGCTTTACAGGGTTATCTATAACATAAATATCTCCACCGGAAGAAATGTATGCTTTGTCTCCTTTTGCATTGATATGATAGCCTAATTCTGAACCATTAGTATTGATAGTTGGTCCCAAGTTCAACGGCTCGCTCCAGTTGGTCCAGCTATCATCTAATCGTTTTGATACAAAAACATCATAGTAACCGTAAGTCGGATGTCCTCTTGAACTAAAGTATAATGTTTTACCATCAGATGCTAAAAATGGTTTTGTTTCATCTAAAACGGTATTGATTTGCAGTCCCAAATTTTTAGGATGGCTCCAGGTTCCGTCTCCCTTTTTAAAACTAACAAACAAATCCTTTTCTCCGTAACCTTCTTCGTTTTCTATAGAAAGAAGTAAAGTTTTATTATCAGGGCTAACACAGTAAGCAACATATTTATTTACATTTTCAAAACCATCAATTACAATTTCATTGGGTAATTCCCAGCCATTTTCTGTTAAGTTAGAAACACTTATTCCTTGACCTTTTGAAGTACCATCGGGTTTATAGGTGTTAGCAATAAAAAGTGAGTTGTCATCAGGAGACAGTGTAACTACAAAATTATTTCCATTATTATTCATAGGACCCGGCAATCGCTGAAGAGTTGACCAATTTCCTTCTTTGTCTTTATAGCTTACCCAAATATCATCATTAGAAATGCTGTTGTCTTTACAGTCTTTTCTTACACAGTAAAGAATATTCTCATCGGTAGAAGTAATGGGAGAAAGCTCTGAACAGTTATCTGTATTAATGGCGCTACTTAATTTTATTTTTTCTCCTGAAACTTCTAAATTTTCAGCTACTTTAATTCTAGTTGGATAGGTTGTAATTTTTATCTTATCAACCTCTACCTTCATTTTATGACCCACATAAATACCAAACTTGCTTCCGTGATAACGATAATCTCCACTCACATTAACACTCTTGCCATTTATAAAGTGTTCTACCAAATTTCCTTTTTTAACTACTTTAAAAATATTAGCACGTCCCATAGGGTTGATGGATTCATCAAGTGTCCATTTTAATTTTTCATGATATTCTTCACTATAATAATGACTTACTTTAGCATATTTATTTTTAGAGACTAAAAAGTATTTGAAGTTTGAGCCATCATTATATAAACCCCATACAATACCATACCCGTAATTCCCTTCGCTTTCAACTTGAGTAATAACAGCTTCCATTTCAAAATCTATGGTGTCAGGCAAAAATGGAAGCTTTTGATAAAACCAAAAAGCCTTTTCAGCTTTTACATCTATTACAAATTTTCCGTTTTTAATATAACTGTCATATTCTTCGGTATTTTTTACGAGCCAGTTATTTGAATTATCATTAAAATTTTCATCTAGCAGCACTTTTTGAGCAAAAAGAAAATTCCCTAAGACTAGAAAAAAGAATAACAACGTTCTCATGAAATAAATTTTATGCGAAAATGAGAAAATATATGAGAAATAGAAATACGAATTTTATCGTATCAAGTGAGCTCTAAAAAGGCTTTACCCAGATGGTCAATTATATCTGATGCCATTAAACTTTCCTTTGCGATTTGCTGAACTGCTAAATCTCCGGCTAATCCGTGTAAATAAACCCCTAAGATTACACTTTCTTTTGAAGAGTATCCTTGTGCTAATAATCCTGTAATCATACCTGTAAGAACATCTCCGCTACCTGCTGTTGCCATACCTGAGTTTCCGGTAGAATTAAAATAAACTTCTCCTGATGGACAAACACATATGCTATGTGCACCTTTAACCACAACAAAACAATTATGTTCTTCTGAAAAAGCTTTAACTTTTTCTAGTTTTTCAATGTCATTTTTCCATGTACCAATAAGTTTTTCCAACTCTTTTGGATGCGGAGTTAAAATGCACTGAGCAGGAAGAAATTTTAAAAATTCCTTTTTCTTTCCTAAAATAGTTATTGCATCTGCATCAATTACAATTGGAGATTTACTTGATTGAAATAACTGTTTTATACTTTCTTCAGCAAAGTCATTAATTCCAATTCCCGGACCAACAGCAATAGTGTTATAGCTTTCTAAGGAAGGGATTTCAGAAATATATTCTTCATGAATATCAATAGAAGTAAGTGCTTCAGGTAAAGAAATTTGGATAATATCTACTACTTTTTTAGGTATATGAGCCGTTACTTTACCAGCGCCTGCCTTTAAAGCTCCTTTAGCAGATAATACAGCTGCTCCTGCCATTCCGTAGCTTCCAGAAATAATTAAAGCGTGTCCGTATGTGCCTTTATGTGTAAACTTTTTTCTTGGCTGATAAATTTCTTTCACTAAGCTTTCTTCTATGTAAAAAAAGTTGGTTGAAGTATGTTTTATAAACTCAGGGTGAAGTCCGATTGGTAAAACTGTAAAAAAGTTACACCATTTTGCATTATCGGGAAATAAAAATGACAGTTTCGGAAATTGAAAGCTTAAAATTTCATCCGCTTTTATAATTGCTTCTTTATCATTTAATGAGTTGTCTTCACAAAATAGGCCTGAAGGAACATCAATTGACACTACTTCATTTGAATAGGAATTTATTTTTTGAATGATGTTTTTAGTAAACCCTTCCGCAGGACGTGAAAGACCTGAGCCAAATATAGCATCTATAATAATTGTATTTTCAGTTATCGTAAAGTTTTCACTTTCTTCTGACAAAAAACTCACTTTCGTTTTTAGTTGAAGCCGTTCTAAATTCACTTTAAAATCATCTGAATAATTTTTCGAAAACTCAACAACATAGCAATTTACTTGATAGCCTTTTTCTAACAACATTCTTGATATTGCCAATCCATCACCTCCATTATTACCTATTCCACAAAAAACTGAAAAGGAAAAATTTTTATTGTATTTTTTTGTCAACCAATCTAAACACTTTTGAGAGGCTCTCTCCATTAAATCAATAGAAGCAATAGGCTCGTGCTTAATAGTATAAGCATCTGCATCACGAATTTGTTGTGCGGTAAATAGTTTCATTTAAACCAACTGCTATATTTTACATAATTGTTTGCTATCCTCTCGATTTCGCCTGTGCGTAGATTTTCATCTACTTGTTTTATATATTTTGCGGGAACTCCGGCATATAAACTTCCTTCTTTTACAACTGTTTTTGCTGTTACTACTGCTCCGGCTGCTATTATGCTTCCGCTTTCAATTATACAATCATCCATTACAATTGCACCCATGCCTATTAATACATTATCATGAATGGTACAGCCGTGAATAATAGCATTATGACCAATGGAAACATTATTGCCAATGGTAGTGGGAGACTTTTGATAGGTACAATGAATAACTGCCCCATCTTGCACATTTACTTTGTTGCCCATTTTTATATAATGAACATCTCCTCTTACCACAGCATTAAACCAAAAGCTACAATCATTTCCGCATTTTACATCACCAACAATTGTGGCATTTTCAGCTATAAAACAATTTTCTCCAAGCTGTGGTTTTTTACCATTTACTTCTTTAATAACTGCCATAATATTATTTCTCTAACAAAGAAAAGAAAAATTACTATTCAGGTTTTTTACAACAAGCAGGTAACTTTTCATATTCTGACTTAACAGCAGGAATGCTGTCAGCATCATATCCCACTTTTGCTATTGCATGTCTGATGGCATCGGGATTTGTTTTTTGGGGTTTGTAAACTACTATAACCAAATCTTTTTCAAGGTTAGTTTCTACTTGTTTAACTCCTTTAGTATAAATCAACGCCTCCTTAATTAAATTTTCACACATGCTGCATTGCATGTCTGTTTTTATAGTAATCGTTTCTTCTTTTTTGTTTTGAGCAGTTACAAGTGTTGCAACTAATAAGCTCATTATAAATATTACTTTTTTCATGTCTTTAAATTTTATTTTTCACTAAATTGTTTTTTAAATTTTTTGATTTGATATCTCAATCCTCCATAAATCATCCGTCCGTTTACAGGTCCCCAAATTAAGGAAGCATCAAATTCCTGATTTGAAGGATTGTCCGCTGAAATAATTGCATTAGGTTGTATATAGTTCAATAGATTTTCGCCACCTACATAGAACTCCCACTTTTTATATTTTTTGGTGATTTGAGCGTTAAAAGTAAAATAGGTGTCTGTAGTAGGGCTAAGTTGATATTGTGGATTGTTTTGCCATGTGTCCGGTATTCTAGCTTTACCAAAAATATTTCCGGTAAAATCAAATTGCCATTTTTCGTAATTAGTAGCATACGATAAGTTCAACATTCCTCTGTGAGTCGGGACAAAAGGTTTGGATTTTAAACCACTTTTGTAAGTCGTTTTTACTTCATTCCATTTATATGCTGTTTTAATTTCAAACCTTTCTACTGGCTCAATCATAAACTCAAACTGAGCTGATGTTGCGTAAGATTGACCGTTTAAGTTATATATTTCCAAATACCTTGGGTTTTCTAAATCTACCACCATTTGGTTTTCAAATAAAGTGTGATATATGTCTGCTGAAAGCACAACATCTTTTGAAAACAACTTTGCAAAATGATTTATTCCACCGCCAAAGTTCCATGCAATTTCGGGAGATATTTTATCCGTAAAAATGAATGTCCTGTTACTCACAAAATTGCTTAGATTCTCTGCAATAATATTTGGGGTTCTGTATCCTTTTCCTGCAGTAATTCTAATATTTGATAGCTCAGCATAGCGGTATTTCAAATTAAATCTTGGTGTATAATACAAACCGAATAAATTGTGGTAATCTAGCCTAAACCCTAAAATATATGATAGCTTCTGCCCTTTATCAAAGGTATATTCTGCAAATGCTCCGGGAACAACTTCCGTTCTTGTCGGCTCTGTATTAAATGTCCCTTGAGTCAACTTTTCATTATACTCATCAGCCAGTAATGACGCTCCGTAGTTTAGTTTATGGTCAGTTGTTTTAATAATAGTACTGAAAATGCTATTGACATAAAACGTCTTTTGAACTCCGCTATAAAGCGTATTTCTTAAATCTGCGTTTATATCATAATACTTAGCATTAGCTATTATTCCCAAACTCCTGTAGGGAGATTTTTTAGAGAAAAAACCGTTTTTAAAAAACACATCCAGCCATTTGGTGTTAATATTAGTATTAAAATTAGAATTATGTGTTTCATGACCTTTGTTAAAGTCCGTCACTGTTCCGCCATTCACATCTTCATACAATGCCCTTACACCAAACTTTGCCTCATAATTTTTGCTTTGGTAATTCCATCTGTTTAAAAAAGTATATTGCTGCTTGAGTGGAGCATCCAAAAATCCATCATGATTATGATCATTTTCCAAAAACATATTATTGGCATGAAGAAAAGTCATAGAGCTTAACTTCTTACTTATTTTGTTTGTAGTATGAAGGTTTATCTCGCCTCTTCCGTTATGATTTCCATAAATATTAACATACCATTTATCTGATTCAGGCGGGTTATGAAGCGTTAAATCTATTTGCCCGGTAATGCTTTCGTATCCGTTCATTACAGAGCCTGTTCCTTTAGATAAATTGATAGCTTTTACCCAAGTTCCGGGAATATAGTTTATTCCGTAAGCCGAAGACAAACCTCTTATCAATGGAAAATTTTCAAATTGAATTTGAGAATAAACTCCGTCTAAGCCTAACATCTGAATTTTTTTGGCACCTGAAACAGCATCAGTATATTTTACATCTACGGTAACATTGGTTTCAAAACTTTCAGACAAGTTACAGCAGGCTGCTTTTCGTAACTCTCCTTCGGTAATGGTTTGAGTATGCCTAATTTCCATAGGAGAAATGTAGGTGGTACTTCGTTTAGCCTCTACCACAAATTCCTCTAGCAAATTATTTTGAGGAAGAGTAATTTTTAAAATTTTATCAGATGCAGGAGCTGATTTAACTAAAATAGTATCTGCTATATACCCTACAAAACTGACGATTAACTTTGCCGGATATTTATCCGGTAAGTCTATTTCAAACATTCCTTTTTCGTCAGCCAGAGCATAGCTGCTGGTGCCTTGCCATACAACGGTTGCTCCAACTAATTCGGATTTTTTATTTCCTGTTTCAAGGCCATAAACAACCCCTTTCAGTTTGCTTTGGGCAATTGATAAAGTACTTGTAAGAAATAGAATTATTAAAATATTGATTGATTTCATCCTTTATGATTAAAAGGTTAATTAAAAACGTTTTTTTAAGGCAATAGTTGCCTCAAACGAATGAAATCAAATACGAAAAACGGAATGTAGGATAATAATAGATTGCCTTAAAAGAGGCGGTGCTTTATTTTGAGTTATATTGACAATAGTAGAAACTTCTCCGAATTTTAAAAAAGGAGTAAATACCATATTATTGAATACCGGAAAATCTACCGATGTATTAGTAAATAATGAGTGACGCGCATCTATAAGCTCAAAACTTATGACTTCAAAATCACAGCATTTTGAGTTTATTCCTTTTGCTGGGGTTTTACAGCAATCATCAAATGGTGTGGTATCATAATAAGTTTGATTACTGACAAAGCAATCCATTCGGTAAACCGAAAAAGAAGAAGCACTAACTAAAACTAAAACTGTTAGTACAATAGATAGAAAAATATGTGCCGATTTTTTTATCACTTTTACAAAGTTAAGCAGATTTTTTGGTGTTCCGGTAAAAGAAAAAGTTAAATCTTGTTAAGCTATCTCCACAAATTAAGTTTTCTGTAATGTAATTAGTAATTTTGTCCTTTAATCATAATACATGGAAAAAGTTCCTTATACTTTATATGCAGAAATGACGCCAAATCCATCAACCATGAAGTTTGTGGCCAACAAACTATTAGTTGATGATGTGGTAAAATCTTATGAATTTACAGATAGAATTGCTGCCAAACATTCACCTATTGCCAGCAAATTATTCACTTTTCCTTTTGTGAGTGAAGTATATATTGCCGGAAACTTTGTAACGGTAAAGAAAAACAATCAAATTGAGTGGGAAGAAGTGAGCAATCATCTTAGAACTTTTATTTTAGAACATCTTCAGTCAGGAGAAAAAATAGTGAACGATGATGCGCCAACCGTTGATGATTTTATTGAACAAGACGCCTCAAAAGAGCAGGTTGTAATTGAAGGAAAAACAGAGCCTACAACTGATTTAGACAAACAAATTATAAACGTATTAGATGAATACGTTCGCCCTGCTGTTGCTAATGATGGAGGAGCAATAGAATGGCATTCTTTTAATGAAGGTATTTTAAAAGTAATTCTTAGGGGTTCTTGCAGTGGTTGTCCTTCATCTACTGCAACATTAAAAAACGGAATTGAAAGCCTAATGACCCGAATGGTGCCAGAGGTAAAGCAGGTAGAGGCGGTTAATGGTTAAGCATCTATCTCCTTTTGCTCAGAAACCACAAACCAATCTATAAAAGGTAGCTTTTTAAAGTCTGATAAGGTTTTTAAACTAAAGCCATCCGGGATTTTATGTAGTGATACTATGGGATAATCAAAAGAGGTTTTTTGTCCGTATTGTTTTGGAACAATCAAAAGCCTTTTCTCCGTTATCAATTCTTTGTGCTCATGGTTTTCAACTAAATGCAACACATACCCAAGCACCTCATCTTCCAAGTCCAAAATATTATTTATGGTTCCTGTAAATTTATATCCATGTTTTTGAGCTTTTCTTTTTAAAGCAATAGCTGGGGCTACAGTTAGTAAAACAACTTGTTTGCCTACTAATTTGTTTAACTCAAAATATCGTAAAGCATAACCCTTCATGGTTAAATAGCTTCCACCTTGATTTACCGCTATTCTAAAAGGAAAGGACGGATATACCGCTTTCCACCTATCTTTTACAATCAAAAATTTAGATATTCTATTGTTTACTACAAGTAAAACCGCTCCAAAACCGGTTAAAGAAAAAATAGATTCAGACAATCTGTCATTGTAGGCAAGAGCTCCTAAGTAATTAAACACAATAAACGTAAACCCGACAAACAGTATCCTTTGAATCCGAGAAGGGTTTATTTTTAAATCTACCGTGTAAAATGGAGAATTATTTAAGCAGTTATTTACCATTACCGA
>JAUHYR010000051.1 GCA_030426475.1 Bacteroidia bacterium | reverse complement strand
CTGGGAATGTCACTGTGGTAAATATAAAAGAATTAGATATAAAGGTATTATATGTGATAGATGTGGTGTTGAAGTAACAGAAAAGAAAGTAAGAAGAGAGAGAATGGGACACATTTCTTTAGTTGTTCCTGTTGCACACATTTGGTACTTTAAATCTTTACCTAACAAAATTGGTTACCTTTTAGGGTTACCAACTAAAAAGTTAGAAACTATTGTTTACTATGAAAGATACGTAGTAATTAATCCTGCCGGAGCTAAAAACAAAGACGGAGAGGATGTTCAGTATCTTGATTTCTTAACTGAAGAAGAATACTTAGATATCTTAGACTCTTTACCAAAAGAAAACCAGTATTTAGATGATAACGACCCAGAGAAGTTTATTGCTAAAATGGGTGGTGAGGCTCTTTATGATTTACTTCAAAGACTTGATTTAGATTCTTTATCTTATGATTTAAGACATCAAGCAAACACAGAAACTTCACAACAAAGAAAGAACGAAGCTTTAAAAAGATTACAAGTTGTTGAAGCATTTAGAAAAGCAAATCAGCATATTGTAAATAAGCCTGAGTGGATGATTGTAAAAGTTATTCCGGTTATTCCTCCGGATTTACGTCCACTTGTTCCGTTAGATGGTGGTAGATTTGCTACTTCTGACTTAAATGACCTTTACAGAAGAGTTATTATCAGAAACAATCGTTTAAAAAGATTGATTGAAATTAAAGCTCCTGAAGTTATCTTAAGAAATGAGAAACGTATGCTTCAAGAAGCTGTGGATTCATTATTTGATAACTCTAGAAAATCTAGTGCTGTTAAAACAGATTCAAACAGAGCTTTAAAATCATTGTCAGACAGTTTAAAAGGTAAGCAAGGACGTTTCCGTCAAAACTTATTAGGAAAAAGGGTTGACTATTCTGGTCGTTCGGTAATTGTTGTAGGTCCAGACCTTAAATTACATGAATGTGGTTTACCTAAAGATATGGCTGCAGAGTTATTCAAGCCATTCATTATCAGAAAACTAATTGAAAGAGGAATTGTAAAAACTGTTAAGTCTGCTAAGAAAATAGTGGAAAGAAAAGATCCTATCGTTTGGGACATTTTGGAAAACGTATTAAAAGGACATCCTGTTCTTCTTAACCGTGCCCCAACTCTTCACAGACTAGGTATTCAAGCTTTCCAACCAAAGTTAGTAGAAGGTAAAGCTATTCAACTTCACCCGTTAGTGTGTACAGCATTTAACGCTGACTTTGACGGTGACCAAATGGCGGTTCACGTTCCTCTTGGAAGTGCAGCTATTTTAGAAGCACAGTTATTAATGTTAGCTTCTCACAACATTCTTAACCCTGCTAATGGTTCACCAATTACCGTTCCTTCACAAGACATGGTACTTGGTCTGTATTACATTACCAAAGGAAGAAAGAGTGAAAAAGACCACCCTGTATTAGGAGAGGATAAAACATTTTATTCTCCTGAGGAAGTAATTATTGCTTACAATGAGCGAAAATTAGCAATGCATGCTCACATTAAAGTAAGAATTGCAGTTAAAGATGGTGAAGAAACCAAACATGAAATTATTGAAACTACTGCAGGAAGAGTAATATTTAACCAAATGGTTCCTGAAGAAGTAGGCTACATTAACGAAGTATTAACTAAGAAATCACTTAGAGATATTATCGGAAACGTGCTTAAAAAAGCAGGTTCTGCTAAAACAGCTAAGTTCCTAGATGATATTAAAAAGCTTGGTTACGAAACTGCCTTTAAAGGAGGGTTATCGTTTAACCTTGCAGATGTTATTGTTCCTGCTGAAAAAGATAAATTAATTGAAAAAGCCCATGCTGAAGTTGATGAAGTAACATCTAACTATAATATGGGATTCATTACCAATAACGAAAGATACAATCAGGTAATTGATATCTGGACCAATACCAACATTAAATTAACTAATGTGGTAATGGATAGATTGAAAAATGATAACCAAGGGTTTAACTCAGTTTATATGATGTTTGACTCCGGTGCGAGAGGTTCTAAAGAGCAAATTCGTCAGTTATCAGGTATGAGGGGATTAATGGCAAAACCACAAAAATCCGGTTCAGGTGGTGGTCAAGACATTATTGAAAACCCGATTCTTTCTAACTTTAAAGAAGGTCTTTCTATCCTTGAGTACTTTATCTCTACTCACGGTGCTCGTAAAGGTTTGGCCGATACGGCTCTTAAAACTGCCGATGCGGGTTACTTAACCAGAAGACTAGTTGACGTTGCACAAGATGTAGTGGTAAGAGAAGAAGACTGTGGAACTTTAAGAGGTCTTGTAGCCGAAGCATTAAAAGCTAATGATGAGGTTGTAGAACCATTATTTGACAGAATAGTAGGTAGAACATCGGTTCACGATATTCTTAATCCTAATACGGATGAAGTAATTGTTGAATCAGGAGATGTTATTACAGAAGATGTAGCCAGAATTATTGACGAGTGTGGTATTGAGGAAGTAGAAATACGTTCGGCACTTACTTGTGAATCTAAAACAGGTGTTTGTGCTAAATGTTACGGAAGAAGCTTAGCTTCAGGTAAAATGGTTCAAGTAGGAGAGTCTGTAGGTGTAATTGCCGCACAGTCTATCGGTGAGCCGGGTACACAGCTTACACTTCGTACATTCCATGTGGGTGGTACGGCTTCTAAAATTACCGCTGATTCTCAAATTATAGCTAAAATAGACGGTGTAGTTGAGGTTGATGAACTAAAAACTATTGAAAGAAAGAATAGTGCAGGCGAAAAAGAAAATGTAGTAATAGGCCGTTCTGCCGAAATGAGATTAGTTGACCCTAAAACAGGTGTGGTAGTAAACACTACTAACATTCCTTACGGTTCAATTATGTACGTGAAGCCGGGTGCTAAAGTGAAAAAAGGTGATAAAATATGTGATTGGGATCCGTATAACGCAGTTATCTTGGCTGATAACTCAGGTATCATCGGTTTCGAAAACATTATTGAAGGTATTACTTTTAGAGAAGAGAGTGATGAGCAGACAGGATTTACCGAAAAAGTTGTTACTGAATCTAAAGACAAGAAAAAACTTCCTGTTATTAATATCAGCGACAAAAAAGGTAACTTGTTAAACAGCTACAACATTCCGGTAGGAGCACACATTGCCGTTGAAGATAACAAAGCAGTTGAAGCAGGTACTATCTTAGTAAAAATTCCAAGAGTTGCCGGAAAATCAGGTGATATTACGGGAGGTTTACCAAGAGTAACTGAATTATTTGAAGCGAGAAATCCTTCAAATACTGCTGTAGTATCTGAAATTGACGGTATTGTTAGCTACGGTAAAATTAAGAGAGGTAACAGAGAGATTATCGTAGAGTCTAAAACAGGACAAGTAGCCAAGTATCTTGCTCCGTTATCAAAACACATCTTAGTTCAGGAAAACGACTTTGTAAAGGCCGGACAACAAATAACGGAAGGAGCTATTTCTCCTCACGATATCTTGTTAATTGAAGGTCCTACTAAAGTTCAGGAATATATTGTAAACGAAATTCAAGAGGTATATCGATTACAAGGACAAAAAATCAACGATAAGCACTTTGAGGTAATTGTTCGTCAAATGATGCAGAAGGTTGAAATTGTTGATCCGGGTGATACAAGATTCTTGGAAAGAGCAATCGTTAACAAAACCGAATTCATGGATGAGAATGATTGGATTTACGGACAAAAAGTAGTAGTAGAAGCAGGTGATTCTGATGTGGTGAAACCGGGTCAAATCATTTCTCCTAGAAAACTAAGAGACGAAAACTCTAAGTTAAAGAGAATGGATAAAAAACTGGTAGTTGCCAGAGATGTTATTCCTGCTACTTCACAGCAAGTACTTCAAGGTATTACTAAGGCATCGTTACAAACCGACAGCTTTATTTCTGCCGCATCGTTCCAGGAAACTACTAAAGTGCTTAACGAAGCAGCCATTAATGGTAAAGTAGATTTCTTAGGCGGATTGAAAGAAAACGTTATTGTAGGACACTTAATTCCTGCAGGTACAGGTATCAGAGCATTCCAAGGTACTATTGTAGGAAATAAAGAAGAATACGAAGAATTAGTAGAAGTAACCAGCAAAGACAAAAAAGCGAAAGAAGTTTCTGCATAATATTTAGTTGAAGGTTAAAGGTTTTAGGTTTTACCTAATCTTTTAACTTTCAACTTTTAACTTATAACTGAGTAATGGCTGACGAAAAAAAACAACCGGACAACGCATTAAACATTGAGCTTTCTGAAGAAATAGCAGAGGGGATTTATTCCAATTTGGCTATTATCAGTCACTCAAACAGCGAGTTTGTGTTGGATTTTATTAAAGTACTTCCGGGTATTCCTAAAGGAAAAGTAAAATCACGTATTTTAATGACGCCACAGCACGCCAAAAGGCTTATGAGAGCCTTAAACGACAACATTGCTAAGTTTGAAAGCATGCACGATAGCATAAAAGAGGCAGAGCCTACAGCTATTCCTTTAAACTTTGGCGGTCCTGCCGGAGAAGCTTAAGCTTTTTAAAAATAAACACCAATAAAAAGGCTGCTCTTATGAGTGGCCTTTTTTAATGTAAAGCATTTCGGTTAAACAGTATATATCCAAAGTGGAACAAGAAGCTAAAGGATTCTTCCCGGTTACTGTAATAGTTAAAGTTTACGGCAATAGGTCCCAATGGTGTGGTATATACAATAGAGCCGGAGCCTATTAAATAGTTTACGGAAAGGGGGTCGCCTAATTTTGCATTTCCTTGGTTGTCTAATAGTTGTTGGTACGGCTGAAATAAAAATCCTTCGGCTCGTACCTGAAAGTTTTTGTTTAACGCAAAGATGGCTCGTAAGCCTCCCGCACCGTAAGAAAAGCTTCTCAGGTTTTGTAAGAAAAGTGTCTGAGATTCGGGTATGGGGTTAAAAGCATTGGTGGCTAAAATGGTAGCGGTATAGTTTTGAAAGAAGGGCTGATTGCTCCATTGTGCATCTGCAAAAATACCGAAGCGTAATTTGTGTTTGCTGTTAAAGTACTTTTCGTATCTTGCTTTGGCTACAAACCAATAGGTGGTGTTTTTATAGAGTGTTTTATTGCCAATGGCTGTGGAGCCGGGTAAGGTTAATTCATCTCCGTAAACAAAGCGTCCTTTCAATCGTAAAAGGCTTCCTTTGTTGGCGTATTGCTTAAAGTTAAGCGAGTTTCTTTCGTATTGAATAAATGCGGTGTTACCAGTGAATTCAGTAATATCGGCAGTATCTACACTGGTAAAGTCATCACCCTGATAATATTCGTTTTTTAAATTAAAATAGGCACCGCCTAATTCTATCTTCCCTTTATAAGAAATAGGGAAGCCAACTTTTCCTTCCAGATAGTTGTCTCCCACAATAAGGTAAGATGGTTTTACATCTTCAAAGAAAGTAGTATTACTTTTGAAATAATCCCATTTATTAAGTGTAAAGGAAGTTGAAAAGTAAAAAGGAACTTTATACGGAAAATCAATTCTTGCTTCGGTTCTGGCAGAACTATAAAACTTACCAAAGTAGGAGTTGCCCGAAAGTGAAATACCTACTTTGCCCAAGTAATTGTATTGTAAGCCTACGAAGCCCTCATTAATTGGCCGTGATGAGAAGTTACCGCCAAAGGAAACAAATAAGTCGCTTTCTTTTTTTACATCTAGCACTAGTTTATATCTGTTGCAGGTAGTATCATAAAATGCTGAAGGATAAACATATTTTATCTTTTCATCAGAGGTAAGCTTGCCGTATTCTTTTTTTAGTTGTGCAATAGGTACGGAGTCTTGTTTAAAGCCTAACGATTTAAATATATACGGCACTTCTTCTTTTTCTACTCCGTTAACATATATTTCATTAAACACAATGGGTGGTTTCGATTTGTTAAACTTTTCTCTTTCTGCTTCTACCAATATTTTTGGAGTAAACCTATCTACGTAATAGTTAATGCTGTCTATTTCTTTTAGGGTAGCTTGATAACCTATATCAACAATCATTTTTCCTTTACTAAAATCAAACGTACCCACATCTTCCACATTTGGTTCTATTACTCTTCCTTTTTCACAGGTGATGGTATAATCGGTTTCGCTTACCAACATGCTTTTTACCTGTGATATAATGTTGTCTTCGTCTGGTGCCGGGAAGTTGTAAGAAACATTAGAGCCAATAACGTAATCCGGATTAAAGTCTTCACACATAATGTCTGCAGGGAAGTTATTATATAATCCTCCGTCAAAAAGGAGTTTACCATCTACTTTGATGGGCTTAATAAAAAACGGGTAGGAGATAGAGGCTCTGATAGCTGTAGATAAATTACCCGACTTAAATTTCACTTGTTTTTTATCTTCAATGTCAGAAGCAATACATCGGAAAGGCACAAAAAGACTATCAAAGTTATAGTTAGATGATGCGGAGGCAGCGCTAAATAGTTCCATCATTACAAAGTCAATAGCCACCGGAGAAATAATATTGGTAGGTAAGCTTTGTTCTAATAATGTATCAAGTTCTACTTTAAAGGTAACCCAGGAAGCGTCATCATCTTTTTTCTTAATATAATAAAGGTATTTATCGTCAAGTACACCGGCTGCCAAACGTTTCATTTGGTCTGAGGTAAAAATGGCTTCTATTTCGTCAGGCGAATAACCTGCGGCATATAAACCACCAACCAAAGCACCCATAGAGGTTCCGGTAATGTAATCAATGGGGATGTTGTTTTCTTCTAAAGCTTTTAAAACACCAATGTGTGCCATGCCACTGGCACCACCACCGCTTAATACTACACCTACGGTTTGTGAAGTGGCAGAAACCGCAAGTAAGCAAAGCAAAGCTAATATGGAAGTTTTAAGCGTATTCACTCTTTCAAATATAGTATTGATTTCGTAATTGAGAAAAATAGGGGAAGCACTTTAACATTCTGTTGCCGTACCAGGAAAACATTTCTCCGTCAACCAAAATCACTTTCGTATCGGGTAATTCTTGCTGAAGTTTATTTACATGTTCTTCTTTAAAAGGGTAGGGTTCTGTGGAAAGCAACAGGTAATCTAGCTGTTTTTCTTTTAACTCATCTAAGCTTACTTCAGGGTATCGGTCTTTGTCTTCAAAACTGTTATGTAGGCCAAAAAGATTTATCATTTCATGAATAAAGGTGTGGTTGCCAACCGCCATAAATGGTTCTTGCCAAATCAAATAAGCGCAAGTTTTTTTGGTTTTTGGATGCGTGCTTTCAAACTGTTCTTTAGCAGTAGCTACTTCGTTAATCAGTTGTTCTGTTTTTTGTTTTGTGTCAGTCATTTCACCAATGTCTGTTATCATTTCCAGTGCATCATTAAAAGTATTTATATCACTGGTGTAAACGCAAAATTGTTTTTGTAATTGCCTTACATGATGCGCCAGATTTTCTTCTTTGTTGGCGATAATTAAATCCGGTTGTAATGATTTAATTAACTCTAAATTGAGGTTTTTAGTGCCTCCAATTTTTTGCTTGGAAGGAAGCCATTCTTTAGGATGAACGCAAAACTTGGTTATTCCCACAACCTCTTTTTCTAATCCCAAATAGTATAATAATTCCGTTTGTGAAGGAACCAGGGAAATGATTTTTTTGGGAATAGCCGAAAGAGTAAACGAATGTTGTATTTGGTCGGTAAACTCTTTCGGGAACATTACTACGCTAAAGCTTCAATTAAATCGTGCATGGTAATGATATGATGACTGCCATCACCATTTTTTACCAATACGGCTTTATTATCTTTATTAATGTGTTTTGATATTTCATCAATTTCAGCGTTAGAAGCTACAATAGGAAATGGTGCATCCATCACTTCACTTACCTTTTTATAACGAAGTTCATTATCTGCTAAAACTTTAGAAAACAGCTTGCCGTTATCTACAGAGCCAACAAAGTTTCCGTTATCGGTTACCGGTATTTGAGAAATATCGTAATTAGTCATTTTAATTAAGGCATCAGACACTTTGCTATTGGCATCTACCGTAATCAAATTTTTGTCAGCATGTTTACTAATTAACTGAGAAGCTTTAGGTTTTTCTCTGTCTAAGAAACCTCTTTCTCTCATCCAGTCATCGTTATATATTTTACCAACATAACGGCTGCCATGGTCATGGAATAACACCACTACTACATCATCTTTAGTGAGTTGGTCTTTCATTTGTAAAATACCTTGCATAGCTGAACCACTAGAGTTTCCTAAAAACAAACCTTCTTCTTTAGCCAGTCTTCTGGTCATTACGGCAGCATCTTTGTCAGTTACTTTTTCAAAGTGGTCAATTAAATCAAAATCTACATTTTTAGGTAAAATATCTTCTCCAATTCCTTCCGTGATGTATGGGTAAATTTCCTTTTCGTCAAAGATTCCTGTTTCATGATATTTCTTAAAGACAGAACCATAGGTGTCAATTCCCCAAATCTTTATATTGGGATTTTGCTCTTTAAGGTATTTTGCAATTCCCGAAATACAGCCGCCTGTACCCACACCTACTACAAAGTGTGTGATTTTACCTTCCGTTTGTTCCCAAATTTCCGGACCTGTAGATTCATAATGAGCTAGTCGGTTAGATAAGTTGTCGTATTGATTAGGATAAAATGAGTTTGGAATTTCTTCGCTTAGTTTTCTTGCAACGGAATAGTATGACCTTGGGTCTTCTGCAGACACATTGGTAGGACAAACAATTACTTCTGCGCCAACGGCTCGCAAAATGTCCATTTTTTCTTTCGACTGCTTGTCGGTAGTAGTACAAATAAGTTTGTATCCTTTTACAATAGCAGCCAAAGCTAACCCCATTCCTGTATTGCCTGAAGTTCCTTCTATAATGGTTCCACCCGGTTTTAGTTTACCTTCTTTTTCGGCATCTTCTACCATTTTAAGCGCCATACGGTCTTTTACCGATTGACCCGGATTAAAGTATTCTACTTTAGCTAAAACGGTAGCAGGAAAGTCTTTTGTGATTTTATTAATTCTAACAAGTGGAGTATTTCCAATGGTTTCTAAAATATTATTGTAAATCATTTCGCTTTTGTAAAATTTTTGAGCTGCAAAGGTATCAAATACTTCTAAGACATAATAAGTAAAGAGCAATTAGTTTTTATCTTTGCGGGCGACAAAATGGTTGAAAACAAAGAAGACATATTAGAAAAATTAGAGACAATTCTTCAAACTAAACAGAAAGATGCTGTTGAGCCTTTGTTTGAAGGTTTACACCCTGCTGATATTGCTGAGTTATTAGAAGATGTTTCTGATGAAGAGCTAATTTTTGTTTTCGATGCATTTTCTTCCAAGTTAGCATCTGATGTTTTGGTGGAAATGGATGAGAATTCCATCAAAAAGATATTGTTGGGTTTTCAATCTCATGAAATTGCCGAATTTTTATCTACTCATGTAGATACGGATGATGCAGCTGACGTTTTAAGTTTACTTTCAGAAGAAAAAAGAGAAGAGATTATTCGCTCTATTGAAGATGTAGATCATGCCAGTGACATAGTAGATTTATTGCACTATGACGAAAACTGTGCAGGTGCATTAATGGCAAAAGAATTTATTGTTGCCAATGTTGACTGGACCAGAGAGCAGTGTATAGATGAGGTAAGAAAACAAGCGGAGAACGTTACGGATGTATATACCATTTATGTGGTAAATGCTAAAAATGTTTTGTTGGGAAGACTTTCATTAAAAAGATTGCTTCTTGCATCTGAATATCAAAAAGTATCTGATTTTTATAAAACGGAAATACAGTCTGTAAAGGCTACTGCTAAAAGTGAAGTGGTGGTTCAAATCATGGAAAAGTATGACTTAGTAGTACTACCCGTAGTAGATGAATTAAACAGATTGATAGGAAGAATTACCATTGATGATGTGGTGGATGTAATGCAAGAGGAAGCGGAGAAAGATTACCAAATGGCTTCGGGTATTTCTGAGAATGTAACTTCAGATGATACCGTTTGGACAATTACCCGTGCAAGATTGCCTTGGCTTTTAATTGGTTTAGTGGGTGGAATTTTAGGCGCGAAAGTAATAGGCTTATTTGAGCATCAACTATCTGAATATACTGAACTGGCATTTTTTATTCCGTTAATTGCTGCAATGGGAGGAAATGTTGGAGTACAATCTTCTGCCATTATTGTACAGGCTTTGGCGAAAGATGTAAATGAAATAACAGCTATTTTACCAAGATTATTAAAAGAGCTAAGTGTGGCTATGGTTAACGGCTTAATTTGTTCTGCGGTGCTTTTCCTTTACAACTTTATTTTTTCCGATTCTTATTTATTAGGGTTAACGCTTGCGGTTTCTTTAATGACGGTAATTCTTTTTGCCGGAATATTTGGGGCGTTAGTTCCTATGATTTTAAACCGTTATAAAATAGACCCTGCCTTAGCTACAGGCCCATTTATTACCACCGTTAATGATGTGTTGGGCTTGTTTATGTATTTCATCATCGGGAACTGGATTTATATCAACTAAAGTTTTTTAAATAAAAAAGGGATAGCTAATCTTAAACCTAAAACTATGTTGTGAGCTACCCCTTTTATTCGATTGGATGCGATACTTGTTGGGTATCGAGTATATAAAGAACGATCTTTAGTAAAAATTATTTAAAAAAGTGAATGTAAGACTGGTCGGCTATTACATGTACTTTTTCAGGAAATTCTGCATGAACAATCAACTTATTTTGATGATGTTGTTCTAAGCTTTTAATTTTTTCTTTATCTAACATCAGGATAGTTGTACTTCCGTAATGGTCAACTGTATCTAATAAAACTTCATTATTAAATTCGCATTGCCAATGTGTGGCTTTTACTTCTTCTTTGTAATTAATTTCAAGTTTTGGAATCTGATAAAAGTGATGTTCACCTATCCCCTCAAAATCAAAAACTAACCTTAGCATACCACCTTCTAGGTAAAGGTCTTCATTTAAAACACCTAATTCTTTTAAAGATACTTTTCCTGAAACAGGCTCTGTAAATTTTACTTCTACTTCTCCCGGATTTATTTCTACTGATTGTGTCATATACTTAATTTTATGATACAATGTTAGATAATAGCATAGAGTAAAAAAATGAGGATAGTCATAATTAAATATGATAGCTGTCAAGGAAAATAAAAGTGCTTATTTTTCTAGCTAAAGAGACCTCTAATATTTACTTGTGTAGCGCCAAAGCCGTATTCTTTGTAAGAGCCGTCTTCATATTCCACATCTCCCAAACCGTTAAGATAGCTACGGATTTCTGCCTTTAGTTTTCCTTCACCCACACCATGAATAATTACTAAGTTGGGAATGCGAGCTCTGCGAGCTTCATTCAAACACTTTTTAAAGTAGCTCATCTGGTAGCTTAGTTTTTC
Organism: Bacteroidia bacterium; assembly: GCA_030426475.1. Classification (GTDB taxonomy): domain Bacteria; phylum Bacteroidota; class Bacteroidia; order Flavobacteriales_E; family Vicingaceae; genus CALALS01. The sequence continues at coordinate 8,456 of JAUHYR010000051.1, read as the reverse complement.
GTGATGCTCAAGCTTATTCGGATATTCTACTAATTCTTCAATATGCAAATCAATTTCCACCACATTTCTTTTGTTCCTTTTTGAAGGAGTACTCAAATGTTTTTTAAGATATTTTAAACTTGATTTTTTTTGAGGAGCTTTGTCTGCCTTAGGTTGAAATACAATCGGTTCTTTTGTATCTATTACCACTTTTACCAATTCATTTACAGGATAGTTGTACTCAAAACCTTCTTCCGTTTTTATCAAAACCATTTCGGTGTTGATAACCTTTACAACAGTGGCTTCGCCTACATCGTTCAAAAACTTAACTTTATCTCCTGAATGAAAGCTCATGGTAGCGCAAAATTACTGAATAGTGTCTTCTAAAAAAAGCAAAAAAGAGTTAGAGCAAAATCCCTGGAAAACCATTTCGGGAGAGGTGAAGTACGATAACCCCTGGATTGAGGTAACGGAGTTTAAAGTAATTAATGCTGCGGGAAATGAAGGTATTTACGGAAAAGTACATTTTAAAAACTTAGCGATAGGCATTATTCCGATGGATAAAGAAGGTAATATCTGGTTGGTAGGGCAGTATCGTTATCCGTTAGATGAATATAGCTGGGAAATACCTGAAGGTGGTGGTAAAATAGGAGTGGAGCCGTTAGATTCTGCTAAACGAGAATTGCTGGAAGAAACCGGATTGATAGCTAATGAATGGCAAGAAATACAGCGATTACATTTAAGTAATTCAGTGAGTGATGAATTGGGAATAATTTATCTAGCTGCTGAACTAGAACAAAAAGAAGCAGAGCCGGAAGAAGATGAAGTGTTGCAGATAATCAAAGTTCCCTTTGAGGAAGCTTTTGAAATGGTGATGAATGGAAAAATTACAGATAGCTTAACAGTAGCGGGAATATTAAAGTTGAAAGTGTTAAACCTTACCTAAAAATAAATTCCTTTTCCTACTACTCCGTTTTTAGAAAATTCAATAGCCGGGAACGGAATCTTTAGCATGTTTAGCGTATTCAATAAAATTCTAACTCCTCTTTTGTTGGTTTTGATTTTTGAAAAATCTACATCTAAAGAAAAATAATAACTTCTGTACCTATCCATTAATGGAATGATTTCAAAACCATCACTTACCCTTGGGTTTTCTCTTCCGCCTAACATACCGTTTCCGCTATAACCAATCGCAATGTTTAACCACTTTGGCGATTTTTCAAGTTTAAAAAGTGAGTGGATGTTGGCGCTTAGCCAATAAGTTTGCCCGTTGTAATCTTTCAATAAATTCTCGGCATAATTGCTTCCCAATAAATCCGGTCTATATTTACTAATACCTGACTGATGAAACGAAAACTTTGGAATAATGCGTTGCTCGTTCCAGGCTAATTGTTGCCCGATAAATAGACTTGTTCCACTAACATTGGCAATCATATCACCGGTGGAAAATCCCCAGCCCGATGAAAAACCATCTAATACTTCAATAGTGCTTAAAAAAAGTAAACCAAAACTTCCACCTATAAGCGTAGATGGTTTTTGTTTAAGTCCACTCCATTGCATGCATTCATATCCGTATTTACCAATCCAGTAAGAAGAATAAACATGACCCGCCTTATCCATTTGCAGCCATTCTTCATTATCATTAAAAAAGTGAAACGAAGACTGTGAATATTGACTGTACCATTGAGTATGAAGCATGGCAATTGAACCGCCATAAATAGTTGCATTTACACCCGTTTGTATCCAAAACTTTTGTTTGGAAAAGCTGCTGCTGTCTTGTTGTTGTGAAAATAAAGAACAAGACCAACCAACTAAAAAGATGTAAATAAAGTGCTTCAAATAGAGTAGAATATGAGCAAAGATAGACAATTTGCAAACCAATTTATTTTGGTATTATTGTTGCTTAATTGCAACACATTAAAAACTATAACCTTAATTATATGAAGAAAATAAAAATACTTGCAGGAATTGCTTTAGTTGGAGTTTTAGCCGTAGCCTGTACAGAATTACAACAAGTTGCCGGAGAAGTATTAACTACTCCTACCACAGGTGAGAAACCTTTAACCAATGAAGAAGTAATTTCAGGACTTAAAGAAGCATTGACTGTTGGTGCTAAAAACAGTGTGAGCTTAACATCTGCTGTTGACGGATTTAACGGAAACTCTTTAATTAGAATCCCTTTTCCGCCTGAAGCAGAAAAAGTAAGAACTAAAGCGTTGGAATTAGGCTTAGACGAGCAAGTAGAAAAATTTGAATTAACGCTAAATCGTGCTGCTGAAGCAGCAAGTAAAGAGGCTGTTCCTATTTTTGTAGATGCTATTAAAGGAATGAGTATTGGTGACGGATTTGCCATTTTAAGAGGAGAAGACAATGCCGCCACTAATTATTTAAGAGAAAAAACGTCTGCTCAGTTAATGGAAAAATTTAGACCGGTAGTAAACAATGCTACCCAACAAGTAGAGTTAACCAAATACTGGAATCCCATTATTACTACGTACAATAAAATACCGTTTGTAGAAAAACAAAACCCTGATTTAGATGCTTACGTTACTGAAAGAGCTATGGCAGGTTTGTTTACTATGGTAGAAAAAGAGGAAAAGAAAATTAGAGATAACCCTGCAGCAAGGGTAAGCGATATTCTAAAGAAAGTATTTGGTAGTTTAGACAAATAAACCACAACCACCTAGAAAACCAAAAGCCCAACATTGTTGGGCTTTTTTAGTCTTTAAAATTACGAAATTCTTCCATGATTTTATCATTATCTAATGGTTCATTAATCTCTATAAAATCTATTTTTGTATTATAGTTATTAAAAGTAAAGATAATACTGTAATCATTTTGAATCATAATTGTTTTGTGAAGCGTATAATTATTCGCTAAGCATTTAATCAATTGAGTATTTGTCGGAGTGAAATGGGTTTTTTCTACAAACTCTTCTAGTTTATTTATGTTTTTTTTAATCTGTTTTTTATTTCTGTTTTCAAAATTGAAAAATTTTTCAATTTTAATAGAGTTATTTATGTGCTGAATTATTTCTAATGAAATATCAACTTTTTCATCCTTTTCTATTAATGTATCACAATTAGAAGAAAAGGAATAACTATTAGTTTGGGAGATTAAGTCTTGGAGGATTAATGAAAAAAATAAACCTAAAAAGATATATTTCATTAATTATAATCTTAGTTGCTTCCTTGTGCTTTTTGTTTGTTGTAGGCTTCAATCATTTGGTCAACTCCGCCTGTAAAGGCAGCAGGTCCGCCCGCTACATAGCCTGTTTTGCCTAAAGCTTCAATATTCATTTGTTGGTTTTCGGCTCCTTTGGTTAGGTAAAACACCCAAATGGTAGGGTAGCCCATTACATTAAAAGCTTGGCGTAAGCTGTTGTTTTGTGCTTTTATATCATCAGGAATTTGTTTGCTTCTTGGAAAATCAAGCTCAACCAATACCACATTTTCTTTTGCCCAATCTTTAAACTCTTGGTGGTCAAACACTTCACGCTTTAGTTTTTTACACCATCCGCACCAGTCAGAACCGGTGAAGTTGGCCAAAATAGGCTTGCCCGTTTTTTTAGAAATTTCATAAGCCTTTTCAATGTTTACTTCCCAGCCTTCGTTTTCGGCTTTGTATTCAGTATCTTGATTATTGGTAAACGCAAAAAGAAAAAGTGTGCTTGCTAATAAAATAATGTTTTTCATGTGTTAATCTATTGGATATTGTTCCCAAAGTTAAGCCTTTTATTTTCTTTTTATTGCATTCAGTCGCAGTAATTTTGTTAAACTATTCTTAATTTTGAGCAGAATTTAAAGTATTCTATCGTGCCCGCCTCTGGCGGGTAAGGAAAGTCCGGACAGCAGAGAGCAACTTGCCCTTTGAAAAAAGGGGTGGTAAGTAGCAATGCTTATCAACAGAGAGTGTTACAGAAACAAACCGCTCGCCTTAGGTGAGTAAGGGTGAAAACGTGAGGTAAGAGCTCACGACTGTGTATGGTAACCTGCATAGTGGAAAAACCTCAGGTGCTGAAAGGTCAAATAAATCTTGGGAATTTGGTAGCTCGCCAATTGCTTTGCAACCAAGACGGGTAGACTGAAGAGATAAATGATAGAAGTTCACCTTGTGTGAAAACAGAATCTGGCTTATCGCTTTAAATTTTATAATATTGTCTCACTTTTAGTGGGACTTTATTATTTTAATGGTTAGCTAGTTTATGGAAAGAATTTCGGTAGAGCAAAATCAATCAGAGTTAATTATTTCAATTAAAGCTTATATAGATGAGCAAAAGCAAAACCTGTTAAAGTGGTGGTTAATTCTTTTTAGCATTTGCGGTTTAATAGTAATTGGCTACGCCATATTTGCCGGATTTTCTAAACAAGAATGGATTTTTGTAGGTATTTACTTAGCTTTTTGGTTGTATTTTGAATACAAGATGTGGTTTATTTTTCAGTGGAGAAATTACGGAGTAGAGCAAGTTAAAATAGACCATGAGGCCATTCACATCACTAAGCTGGTAAAGGGCAGAGGAATACCACAAAGCTATTATTTTGAGCATGTAAAGAATTTTAGTCTTTTTACAGATGAAACGGGTAAAGTGTTTACCAAACTTTCTGATTCATATTGGCAATTAACCAACCCTGCGTTTGTGTTTGAATACCTGGGAACAACCGTAACTTTTGGGGTAGAACTAAGCGAAAAAGATAAAAAGAAGTTGTGGAAGCAAATGGAGAAATTTTATGAGCAATCGCACAAGCCACAAAACTTGGATAAAAATGCGTAATTTTAGCAGATAATTAAGTGAAAAAAGTCGTTTCCATATTAGCTACTCTGCTATTGTTAATTAGCATTTCTTGCAGAAAAGGCGGTGTAAATCCTAGCTGGAATGCCGATTATCTTTTACCGGTAGTAAAAACTACTTTTTCTATACATGATATTGGAGATTCATTAGTTGAAACTGATGCTAATGGTTTTGTGAGTTTAGTGTATCAAAACAGTCTGTTAGACTTTGATATTGATACGCTGGTTCAAATGCCGGATACGGTCATCACTAACAACTTAACCTTATTGCCGGGTTACAATGCTTATCCTTCTACTCCTTTTTATTCTCAAAATGAAAATATAAAGTTCAATTTGGGTGAACCGGAACTTTCTCAAATTATTGTAAAGTCAGGTAAACTGACGGTAGAACTGGAGAGTACACTTCCTGAGCCTGTAGATGTTGTGATTAACGTGCCTAGTGCTACAAAATTAGGTGTGCCTTTTCAGCGAACAGAAAGTGTGGCGGCTGCCAGTGGTAGTACAAACGCAATACTTACCAAAACCTATGATATTACTGATTATAGTTTTGACATGAGAGGAGTAAACAAAAACTCTGTCAACACTATTTACTATAATTTGCAAGCTGCTATTGCTGCCAGTGGAAGTCAATATACCATTAAACCTTCTGATAAAGTAAAGGTGAAGTTTTCTTTTGAAGAGGTATATCCTAAGTTTATTAAAGGTTATTTCGGTCAACATGCGGAGACCATTGGTCCTGAAAATTCTGCTTTCAGTTTTTTAAACGGCATTGATTCCGGTGCGATAGATTTTGAAGATGTTTTTGTGGATTTAGAAATTATTAATTCAGTGGGTATTGACGGTACGTTTAAGCTCAATCAATTATCTTCTTACAATTCCAGAACTGGTAATACAGTAGCTTTAAATCATTCAATAGTTGGGAATACGGTAAACATCAACCGAGCTGTAAAAACAAACGGAACACCACCGGTTACTCCTTGGATTTATACTCAAAACTTAGATAAGAATAATTCAAATATTGATGTGTTTGTAGAAAATTTGCCTGACCAAATTCAGTATGGGTTCGATTTATCTATCAATCCGCTGGGTAACGTTTCTAACGGAAATGATTTTTATTACTCTGATTATCCTTTCCAAGCAAACTTAAATGTTCGCATACCGCTTTCGTTAACCATGAATGGTTTAACCATGTACGAAGAAGTTGATTTTCCTTATGCTTCAGAAGAGGTGGAAAAGTTTAACTCAGGTAGTTTTAAGTTGTACTATAAAAATGGTTTTCCATTAGACGCTACTATTTTCATGGATATTTTAGATGTAAATGGAGTAAAGATTGATCAACTTCAAATTACTGGAAACATTGCTTCTGGACAAGTAGATGCTAGTTATTTTGTAATCGCTCCTACATCAGGAGAAATAACCATACCGCTATCTGCTGATAACATTGCTAAGTTTAAAAAGGCAGGTAAAATCAGATTTAAAACGGTATTTAATACTGTTTCCATTACCAATTATGTTAAAATTTATGACCACTATGAATTGGAATTAAAATTAGTGGGAGACTTTAATTATCATGTTGGGCTGTAGATTTTTTTACATCATAGGTTTTCTTTTTTTGTTTGTTTCTGGTAAATCTCAGCAAGAAAATTACTTTTCGTTTTCTGATACCTCTAACTTTATTTCTCTCTATACTGACGCAAGCTATAACTCCAATAATCTTGGCAACAAGTTTATTAATACGTTTAGAAATTCTGAATTTTTAACTGATGAGCTAAAAACGGAGGCATCGCAAAAATTAAACTCAAACAATAGATTTGGAGGGGATTTGTTTGTAGATATTTTAGCAAAAATTAATTGCGATACACTTTTCAAACGACCTAATCTATCTTTGATTTTTGGACTGCAAGACAGAGAACACATAGATTTAAAGTTTAGTAAAAATGCGTTTGACTTAATGTTTTTCGGAAATAAACCTTTTGCAGGCGATACGCTTGACCTTGGTGAATTGTCGTTAAATGTTTACCGATATCAAAAGCTGAAAATAGGTTTGATAAATAATGACAAAGAAGAAGGGATGGTTACGGGAATTGCCATGAACTTAATAAAAGGTGAAATGAATCAAACAATATATAGCCCTAGAACAACTGTTTACACTGAAGAATTTGGAAGGGAAGTTAGTGTTTCAAGCTTATCTGTATATAATGGTTCTGACACTACCAATAATGGCTTTTGGGCTTTAAATGGTGCCGGTGTTTCTTTTGATTTGTTTGGCGAGTTTGAGTTAAGGAAAAGAGGAAAAATAACTTTTTTTGTTACTGATATTGGTTTTATTAATTGGAACAGAAATTCTACTACTATTTCTATAGATAGCACTAGTGTTTACGAAGGAGTGGAAATAGATAACCTGTTTGATATCCAAAGCGGGTTTTCATTTACTACTGATTCTATTTTAAACGAAGTAGGAGCAAGTAAGCGAAATAGGCCTTACATGAGTCCGACACCAATTGTATTTAACAGTTTCTTCTCTGATACCATAAATGCTAAAATGAAATACGCAGTAGGGGTTTACCATCAGTTGTTTGTGAATCATATACCAAAAGTGTATGCACAATTTTTTTGGTCGCCCATAAAAGAGTTTACAGTTGTACCTCAAATTAGTTATGGTGGCTACGGTAAATTTAATTCCGGACTAGGCTTGATGCTGAACACAAAAACTCTTAATTTGGTTGTTGGAACAAGAAATTTAGAATCTCTTTTTTCAGAAAACACATTTGGAATGAGTGTATTCGGAGGATTGAGTTATAGGTTTTAATTTATGATAAGATATTTATATATAGTATTATTTGGTTTGCTTGTTAGTTCAACTCATGCTCAGGATACTATTTTTCAAAAAATATATGGCTCCACTTCTTCTGATTTTGGAAGAGCTGTTGTTCAAACTTACGATCATAATTTTATTATGGCGGGTACGTCAACTTATTTTTCCAGCAACTCTAATCATATATGGTTTTTGAAAGTGGATTCCTTTGGTAATTATATGTGGCAGAAGAATTATGGAGGTGATAATACTGAGTGGGTTTCCGATATGATTGAAACAAAGGATTCAAACCTGCTTGTTTGTGGATATACAAATAGCTTTGGAAATGGTGGTTATGATGGGTATGTTATGAAGTTAAATTCAATAGGAGATACTTTATGGACAAAAACTTATGGCGGAGTTAAGTGGGATTTGTTTTATGAAGCGTTAGAGTCATATTCTGGAGATTATTATTTCTGTGGAGAAACATATAATACAGATGGTATTCAAGATGTATTTGTTGTTAAAACAAAACCCAATGGTGACACTATATGGACAAAAAAGTTTGGCACAGACAGTATTGATGTTGCTTATGCTTTTGTTCAAACATATGATTCAAACTTTGTTTTAGTGGGTAAGACACATATTAATGGAGGCGAAGATGTTTATGTTTTAAAGATTGATTCACTAGGAAATTTACTTTGGTCAACTTCTTTTTCTTGGTCATTTTCTGATATTGCATATGATATAATACAACATACAGATAGTCATTTATTGATTACCGGAGGATCATACTCAACTATGGGATTAGGAGATAGAGATATGTTTACTCTTAGGCTTACAACCAATGGGCTTAATCCTCTATTAAAATTTATTGGCGGGCCTGATGAAGACC
>JAUHYR010000131.1 GCA_030426475.1 Bacteroidia bacterium | reverse complement strand
TATCGTAAAACCAAAGAAAAGTAAAGAAATTACGCAAACCGGAAAAGTTACTATACTGAAATAATAAGCTATAGCTTTTTCAAAAATCTATCTAAAGATTCAAGGGTTTCATTTTTTTGTTCAATGAAACCCATGTGTCCACAGTTTTCAATTACATCATAGGTAATATTTTTACCGTAAGTGGTTTGCTCCAATAAAGTTTTTTCAGGAATAATAGCATCTTCTTTTCCAATGATAAAGTGGTAAGGAAAAGGAGAAAACTTTAGTAACACACTTCTATCCATTCTTCGCTTCATCCCTTCAAGCGCTGCAATAATAGATTGGACTGATGTTTTAGCGGCAATCTTTTTAATGGCAGAAATTTGCTTTTTATCTTTTTTAAAAAATAAATTTGGAATGGTTTCATTCACAAAAAGCTTGTGATTTTTCTGTACCACTTTTATTGCTCTATCCCTGTCTTTTTTCTTTTGTTCGGAATCAGCAAAAGCGGTAGAATGAAATAAACAACAGCCAATTATATTATCAGGATATTTTTCTCCAAAAGCCAAAGAAACATAACCACCCATAGAATGCCCTACTAAAACCACTCTTCTCAAACGGTGTTGATTCATTACAGCTTTAACTACTTCTGCCATATCTTGCATGGTATGAACATAACCGGTATTTCCACTTTTCCCATGGCCTAATAAGTCAATTGCTATAACTCTGTATTTAGGAGAATAATACTCTATAAATGATTCCCAAATGGATTTATCTTCCATAAAACCATGAAGAAAGATAATCGCTCTTCCGTTACCTTTATGGTAATAACTTATTTTTGATTTTTTATGAGTAAGAGAGTATTCTTTCAACACAAAAATTACTCATTCATTAGGGTTTCTATTTCATCAGCTTCCAAAGGAATGTTTTTCATCAAATCATTGTTGCCACCCGACTTAACAATGATATTGTTTTCTAAACGAATGCCTAAATTTTCTTTAGGAATGTAAATTCCGGGTTCAACAGTGAAGCACATATTTTCCTGAATAGGTTTATTAAAATAACCCACATCATGTACATCAATTCCTAAAAAGTGAGAGGTTCCGTGCATAAAATATTTTCGGTAAGCAGGGTTGTTAGGATCTTGATTTTTAACATCAGCTTCCGTTAGCAAACCCAGTCCAATTAATTCTTTCGTCATGATCTTTCCAACCTCTTTGTTGTACTCCTCAAAAAGTAAACCTGGAGCTAGCATGTTGGTGGCTTCTTTCATCACTTTTAAAACCGCATTATAAACCGCTTTTTGTCTTTCCGTAAATTTTCCGTTTACCGGAACACACCTTGTCATATCAGAAGCATAGTTGGCATACTCTGCACCAAAGTCCATTAATATTACATCACCGTCTTTACATTGTTTATTATTCTCAACATAATGCAACACACAGGCACTGTGCCCACTTCCAATAATTGGCGTATAAGCAAATCCTCTTGATTTATTTCTAATAAATTCATGAATAATTTCTGCCTCTATTTCATATTCCCACACTCCCGGTTTGATGTATTTTAAAATTCTTCTAAAAGCTTTTTCGGTAATATTACATGCTTGTTGAATTAACTGAATTTCCACTTCATGCTTAATAGCACGAATATCATGCATAATTGCCGTGCTACGATTATACTGATGTAGCGGATATTTCTCTACCATCCATTTTGTAAATCTTTCATCACGAGTTTCTACTTCATTGCCACTTCGGGTATGTTCGTTTGAATTCAAATAAATGTTTTCAGCTTCATTCATCAAGCCTTTTAAAATGGTTTCAAACTGAGAAGTCCAATAAACCGTTTTAATCCCTGAAATATCTGTTGCTTGCTCTTTTGTCAACTTTGCACCTTCCCAAATGGCAATAAGTTCTGAGGTTTCTTTAACAAACAAAATTTCTCTATGCTTTTCAGTTCTGCAATCAGGGAAAAGCACTAAAATGCTTTCTTCTTGATCCACTCCGCTTAAATGAAAAATATCACTGTTTTGTTTAAATCCCATAGTGCCGTCACCATTAGTTGGCATAATATCATTGGAATTAAAAATAGCCATACTGTTTGGTTTCAGTTGTGCCGTAAATCGTTTTCTGTTATGTATAAAAAGTTCAGATGAAATTTGATCGTACCTCATTAGTTAAAAAGTTAAAGTTAAAAGCTGAAATGTTCCTTCAGTTTTAACATATTTTGCCATAAAGATAGTGTTTTAAGCTGCTTTTAAAATTATTGAACCTCTCAATTAATGAATTAGCTTGAAAAGCTATGTGTTATAAAATATTATGTATTTTAGCTTATACAAAATCAAACACTATGAACCCTATTTTAAGAAATATAATTGCCGTAATTGTAGGTGTAGTTGCTTGCATGGGTATTAATGGTTATCTAATACGTATCAGCGGAAGTATAATTCCATTTCCCGAAGGTGTTGACCCCAACAATTTAGAAAGCATTAAAGAAAACTTACACTTGTATGAATTCAAGCATTTTATCATGCCATTTTTAGCGCATGCGCTTGGCTCATTAGTGGGTGCTTTTTTAGCAGCTTTAATTGCCGCCACCAAAAAAATGACTTTTGCCTATACCATCGGTTGTTTTCATTTGTTGGGAGGAATAGCTACAGCCGTAATGATACCCGCACCTACTTGGTTTATTGTTACTGATTTAGCTCTTGCCTATATTCCTATGGCATGGATTGGGGGTAAATTGGTGAAAATAAAGTGATGAAATTACTGTACACGTTTATCATTTTTTCTACTTTTTTTGGCTGTCAATCTTTGCAAAAGACTTCAGAGGTTGATAAAATTTTTAGTGAAAATGAAAAAAGAGACCTATTAAAAATGGTTGATTTTTTTAAAACAGAAATGTGCGAAAATGATACTACATTTAAAGCTTGCTTTGAAAGTATTCTTCCCGATTTACTTAATAATGGTATAAATCCTGTTTTGGAAAAAATTGAGCTTAAAAGCCAGATTGACCTTTATGAAAATTTTGAAAGTAATATTTTTGATAATATTTGGATTTTTACCAAAAAAACTTTTTTCAAAAATCCAGAAAAAAAGTTTAGGAGTCTCACTTTTAATCCTAATGGAAATTATCTTTTATTTTTAAAAGCACTATCCAAAAGAAATCTAGGCTTGAAGTATTATTATGAAACAGTTTTATTTTCTGGTGATTTTTCCGAAAATTCTGAATTGGCTGGAATGATTTATCAAAAACCTGAATATTTTAATTTAGATGACATTAACATTCAAATTCTTATTGCTGTCCACTTCCTCTCAAACAATGATGATGAAAAGAGAATGGAGCCTTGGATTGATTGATATTTTTTCTGCTACCTTTGGAAAAGAATAAAATTCACATTGGCGAAAACAAAAGTAAAAACAGCATTTTTTTGTAAGAACTGTGGTACGCAATCGCCCAAATGGGTGGGAAAATGCTCACAGTGTGGGGAATGGAATACCTATCAGGAAGAAGTTATTTCAAAACCCGACAACAGCAATCCTATCATCTCTCAAGACACCAAAAATGTTACTCCACAGCCTATCAATGAAATAAGTTCTTCTCAAGAAAAAAGATGGAAATTACCGGACAAAGAATTAGAAAGAGTGTTAGGTGGCGGATTAGTGCCTGGCTCTTTAATTTTATTTGGTGGTGAACCGGGTATCGGAAAATCTACCTTGTTGTTGCAATTAGCCTTAAAACTTCCGGGTATTAAAGTGCTA
>JAUHYR010000050.1 GCA_030426475.1 Bacteroidia bacterium | reverse complement strand
TACCTCCTCTTATCAGGATTTACGGCATTTTCGGTAATGTATTCAATATGATATTTATAAAAGGTAATCATTTCGGGAGGCAATGTAAAAACCGCCATTCGGTTGATGCGCTTGTGCCCGAAAAATCCCCAGGAATAGATATGCTGAAAATTAGAGAAAAAATAAACCAGCACTAAAAAGATGCTGGTTATGATAACTTTATTTCTCAAAGGAAATTATTTTATAATTGAATTTATTCTTCTGTAGGAGTGTTTGTTTCTTCAACTGAATCTTCGGTGTTTTCTATCACAGGTGCTTCTACTTTTTTAGGAGCAGATTTTACAAATGCAGGAATTCTTTTTTCTACCGGAATTCTGTATTTCTTGTAAAGATGATTAAAAACTTCAGATTCTTTTCCCGCAAAAGTATCAGCAATATTTTCTGCTTTTCTTAATTGCTTTTTGTCATATTTCCAAAAAACATCTTTTAACGCTTTTACAAATTCTTCTTTTGTCATTTTCTACTAAATGTTAAAATTTGAAGCATAAAGATATAAATTTTAGTGATTTGAAAACACTTGATAAGAATTAGTTCATGAAAATTTAAAATTCAAGTGTCACTTTATACGCTGTATGACTCCTTATATTGATTACACTTCCGTCTTCAAAAATTAAATATTGGCCTTTTATACCCACTAGCCGCTTATTGATAACGGGCTCCTTGTCAAATTTCAGAGAATTTACTTTTTCGGGATACATAATTACCGGATAGGCAATATTAACGACTTCTTTATTATCAATTAAATATTCGCTTAACTCAGTAGGAACTTTTGGTAACAACATTTCTCTTATTTGAGTCAATTCAATAGCTCTGTTGATTTCATTTTTGAGCATTTTTCTCCAATTGGTTTTATCGGCAATATGGTCTTTAAGAGCCACCTCAATTAAACCTGCCGCCTGACGATAGGGTGTTTCTGCAATAATTAAAGCTTTTACGGCTCCCTGGTCAATCCAACGAGAAGGCACTTGAGTTTTACGCGTCACACCCACTTTAATTCCACCACCTTGAGCTAAATAAACATGGTGCGGTTGCAAATGGTTTTTCTCTTCCCACTCCTTATCTCGCAATGCTATTCCTAAATGTATTTGACTTAACTCCGGTCGAATAATACTTTCTACAGCCAAAGGCGACTTTCTCCATACATTAAAGTCCATGCCCTCACCATAAGCTTTTTTTATTTTTTTGCCCGAAACCACACAATGGATTTCATGCTCAAATCGCAAAGAAATATCTTTCCCTACTAATTCATTCATAGGCACTTCATGCTTTGGCTCTAAAATATCGTACAACAACATTTTATATTGTGCTACATTGTTCTCATCAAGAGACACTGCCATTTTCCTCAAATTTCCTGTATATTCCATATCGTTATATTTTTGCTGCCTGAACGTGCATCCAGTCAAAATTTCTGCTTCTGCCCAAACTTACCCAGCCTTCTTTTTCCCATATTTTCCACCACTTTTCATACTCTGGTTTTGCAAATTGAGCTTTATCTCTTCCCCACTTTAATTGATTTTTGTCAGGGTTAAAATCTAAAGCAATTCCCCAGCTATGTGTAGATAATGATGTTCCGTTTCGCTTTTTTCTGATATTAAAACAACCGCCAAATACATCTAGTTCCAATTCTTCTATCTTTTTTAAACCGTAGGTTTTAAGTACTTCTTCAAATATGCTTTCTAAACTGTCTTTTACCTTTTTATTACATTTTAATTTAGTAACTGTAGTTTTTTTATCCCAAGAAAGCTTAAGCGGATAAGGTAAATCTATTATTACCAGGTTTTCACCGGGCTTGCCAAAATATTTATTGAGATTACTTTCTGATTGTGAAGGCCATTTGTTTGGATTTACTTCCTCAATTTCATCGGGACGCCATACGGGTTCAGGCTTTCCGTTTTCTAATTTAAAAATTAGAGCATCTACTGCATATTTTGTTTGCGGGCCGTACAATCCGTCTATTTTACCTACATCAATTTTATTTTCTTTACAGTAAAGCTGAAGGGTAGCAATAAGCTTTCTGGTTTTGTTCCACTCACTATTCAGAGGCTTTACTTTTGATAGAGCCATTTCTGTTTTACTACCGGCTATTCCATCAATTTTTCCGGAATACAGTTTTTTTGACTTTAGATATTGTTGCACCAGTTTTATTTCAGCTTTAGTCATTTTTGCAGGTTTTTAATCATATAAATATGCGGGATACCGTCTTCCAAATATTGCTCACCTTTTTCAATAAATCCCAAATCGTTATAAAACTTTTTAAGATGATATTGCCCGGATAAAGAAAAGGATTTTACGTTAAAACTTTCTACCACCAACTCCATTGTTCTTTCCATAAGTTGTTTTCCTAAATCCCGGCCTCTAAAATTATTATCCACCACTACCCTTCCAATTTTCACATTCTCATTTTCATCAGAAGGCGAAACTCTGGCATAAGAAATCAGTTGGTCATTTTCATTTTTTCCCAGCACATGAAAGTAATTATAATCCAATCCATCCATGTCTTGATAAACGCATGTCTGTTCAACCACAAAAATTTCGGAACGTAAACGTAATAGCTCGTATAATTCCTCTAAGCTTAAATCTGAAAAAGGTTTTAAGGTGTAGATTAACTCCATTTTAATAAACTTTTTCTCCGTTTACATAAGTAGAAAGGATTTTTGCTTCCAGAATTTTTGTGCCGGAAAGCTTCAATATATCTTTGTCTAAAATGACTAAATCAGCCATTTTACCTACTTCTAAACTTCCCTTTTCATTTTCTTCAAAACTGGCAATAGCCGCCCAAATAGTCATTCCTCTTAATGTTTGTTCAGGCGTTAATGCCTCTTCTTTCATAAAACCGTCAGAAGGATTACCGGTTTTATCTTTTCTTTCCACAGCCGCATAATAAGTTTCCAATGGATAAATATTTTCTACCGGAAAATCCGTGCCGAGTGCTATTAAGCCGTTTTGTTTTAATAAACTTTGATAAGCATACGCTCCATGTATTCTTTCCTTGCCTAACCTATCTTCTGCCCAGCGCATATCGGAAGTAGCATGAGTAGGTTGAACAGAAGGAATGATAGTGTATTGAGAGAACAAATTAAAATCATTTTTATTTACTACCTGTGCATGTTCTATTCGCCATCTTTTATCATTAGTTGACTTCAACACATTGGCGTAGACTTTTATCATCATTCGTACAGCTGAATCGCCAATACAATGCGTATTCATTTGAAAACCTTTATCATAAAGTTGTTGTGCAAACTCCTGATAGTGGGTAATCGGATTTTGAAGTTTACCGTAATGATTTTCCATATCGGAATATGGATGCAGTAAACATGCGCCTCTTGAGCCCAAAGCACCGTCTGCATAAAACTTAAACGAGCAAACATTCAATCTGTCTGTTTTATAAGGTCCGGCATTCAAATAGTGAGTTAAATTTTCTTCATTATCCGTTAGCATGGCATATACTTTTATTTTAAGTTTACCGGACTTCTGAAGCTCATCAATAATTTCAATTTCTCGTTTTGTTAAGCCTGCATCTGTAACAGTTGTAAGCCCTGCTTTAAAACAATTTTCCTGAGCTTTCAATAATGCTTTTTCCAGCCATTCTTTAGTAGGTAAAGGAATTATCTCTTCCACCTTATCCATAGGTTTATCTACTAATATGCCGCTTAGTTTTCCGTCAACTTTTACAATTTCTCCGCCATCAGAGGTTGTGTTCAAATCTATTTTAGCTAGCTCTAGAGTTTTTGAATTAGCAAGCCCAACATGTCCGTCAACTCTTTTTATCCAAACAGGTTTATCAGGAAACAAACTGTCTAAAACAGCATTAGTTGGGAAGTTTTTGTTTTCCCATTTTGTATTGTCCCAGCCTCTTCCCATAATCCAATCGGGATTATTTTCAGCATTGTATTTTATCAATTCCTGAATAACTTCTTCAAAAGAATTGGTTTGGGTTAAATCTACATTGGATAAGTGAAGTGCATAACCCACAAAGTGGCTATGAGCATCAATAAAACCGGGATAAACGGTTTTGTCTTGTAAGTCAATCACTTCCTTAGCAGAATATTTATTCATTATTTCTCTTTCTGCTCCTATAGCTATTATTTTTCCGTCTTTAATAGCCACTGCTTCAGCTATTTCAAAGCTTTCGTTAACGGTATATATTTTTCCGTTATGTAAGATTAAATCTGCTTCTTTAGCAGGTTCACAAGAAAATAAACATATCATCATGTTTATGAATAAGAACACTTTAAAAGTCCTTGACAAAAAATCTATTTTCTGCATATCATTATAGTTTCGTTTGTTTTAAAGCCATGAAAATTGTCTTCGCTCTCATTGTAAGTTCTGGCTTCAACGGTAAAGCCGGCATTTTCAAGTCTCAATTTTAGTGATTCAACGGAATATACTCTTACATGGTCTTCTTGCCCAAAATATTTTAACCTATCTTCTTTAGATGAAATTGAATAATCTTCATAAATATCACCTTCCTTAAATGGTGTTTGAATAATTGCAACTCCATTCGGTTTTAACACTCTATACAGCTCACTCATTGCTTTAGTATCATCTAAAATATGTTCCAATATATGATAGCAGATTACTAAATCAAATTTTTCAGTCGGTTGATCTATATCAGTAATATCAAATGAATATTGTGCTGCAAAACTTCCATCAAAATCTGAGCTGAAATAAGTTATCTCTTCTTGTTCTTTCAATTTCGCATAAATGCTTTTGCTTGGAGAAAAGTCTAAAATAGTTTGCCCTTGTTTTAAAAACTCTTTGTCCAACAATTGCCACAATCTTCTGGTTCTATTTAAACTGCCACATCTTGCGCAAATTTTATCACCGGCATAATGGATAATAAAGTCTGACAAATTTGCTTTACATATATTACAGTGATATTTATTTCCTTTATGAAGCTGATACAAAACTTGTCTAAAATTATCTTCATATTTTTTTAAAATAGGCTTAGGAACTATTTTTTTTAACAATGAATTACTTTTATTCTTAATATTCTTTACATCAATCATCAAAACACCTATCATCATTAAAAAAGGTAATACAGGAACCCTGTAACGGACTAAAGCACCTGCCACAGGTGTAGTCCATCCCAAGAGAATAAACATTAGCATAACAAAAAAACCGCAGAACAAAATAATATTTCTATTTACTCTCCAGTTTTCCTTTTTCATTAAAGCAATTGATAAGGCTAAAAACAAGGTATAAAAAATTACTTCTAAAGAAGATAAGAGGGCTAAAATATTAGTATTTTCCCAAATAAAAGGTCGGAAAAAAGCATTAAAAAATGCTTCCGGAGAGGTTTTCAAAAACATCCATAAACTGCCATCTAAACGAGTAATATCATAACGGCTGCCCGATTGAATAAACTCCACCAAATTGATAAACTCATCCTGCTTTTGAATTAATATGGAAACAACATCGTATTGAGGAAAAATGTGTTTCGTATTTATTGCCAATACAGAAAAAATAGCCACAGAAGCAAGATATAAAGCAATAGGAAACTTCAATTTTAACTTAGTTTGCAATAAAAATGGTATTAAACAAGGCATTAAAACCATGAATACATAAAACTTTAAAAGTATCAGACAATAAGATGTAATCAGTAGTAAAATAAGGCTTATCGTCCATTTTCTTGAAAACAGTTGAATACTAAAAAAGAAAAAGCCTAGTACAAAAAACAATAATGCTTCTTTTAATGGAGCCGAACTCCATAAAACAACTGAAGGCATTAACATAAAGGCAAAAAAGAGTAAACGCTCTTTTCCTTTAAAAAGACCAACAAAAAACCTCACCAATAAAATAAGGCCGATAAAAGATAAAAAAGAAAAGAAGATAGAGTGCACATAAATATTTTGAAAAGAAAATAGTCGAAATAAAGCATTTACTCTAATGATAACATGAGAATCATTATACACACTACTTTCATAAGGTCTATACCACCACTTAAAATGGTCATAATATTTTTCTTTAAAATAAGGAGTATCATCACCTACTCCACTCAGCATTTTTATATAATCTCCGGGAGATTCAAATAATACTTCATGCATTAATTTGCTATCATCAAAATATTTAAAAATATCCGCAGTACTTCTATCTCCATAATATTTATCATATATTAATATCAAACCCACTCCTGCCAGCACTTTTAAAATAAAAACAAGCACAATTATTTTTTTAGACACAGCAATAACTGAGAAAAACTTCCATTTCCAAACCACCCAGGTTATAAAGGCAAAAAAGCTAATGAATATTAATACCGTCAACTTATAAATTGTTGATGTAAAGTTAAAAATTAGTTGAATGTTGAAATTTATTAATGAATAGTTAAAAAAACTTCACTGAACAAAAGGTTAGGCTTGAACTTATACTTATCTTCGCAACTTAGAAAATTGATTAATGGAAAGTGCAACACACCAAATAGAAACAACGGTTGAAACAGCTAAAGATTTAGGTCTTTTACCTGAAGAATTCGAAAAAATAAAAGATATATTAGGTAGAACTCCTAATTTTAATGAGCTAAGTATTTATTCTGTCATGTGGAGTGAGCATTGCTCGTATAAAAACTCTATTAAATGGCTAAAAACGTTACCAAAAGACGGTCCTCACATGCTGGTAAAAGCAGGTGAAGAAAATGCAGGATTGGTGGATATTGGAGATGGTTTGGGTTGTGCTTTTAAAATTGAGTCACACAATCACCCATCAGCGCTTGAGCCATATCAGGGAGCAGCTACAGGAGTTGGAGGAATAAACAGAGACATTTTTACCATGGGAGCAAGACCTGTTGCTCAGTTAAATTCCCTAAGATTTGGCCCCATTGAAAATGCCAGAACAAAATGGCTGATTAAAGGAGTCGTAAAAGGTATTGGGGATTATGGAAATGCGTTCGGTATTCCGGTATTGGGTGGCGAAGTGTTTTTTGATGAATGCTATAACGGAAATCCACTAGTGAATGCAATGTCCGTTGGTATAATGGATTCGAAAAAAATCATTTCGGCTACTGCTCACGGAAAAGGTAACCCGGTTTATATAGTTGGTTCAGCTACCGGAAAAGACGGAATTGCCGGAGCTGCATTTGCATCTAAAGATTTAAGTGAAGCTTCTGCAGAAGATATTCCAGCCGTTCAAGTGGGCGACCCTTTTCAAGAAAAATTATTACTAGAAGCTACTCTAGAACTTGCAAATACAGATGCCATTGTCGGCATGCAAGACATGGGAGCTGCAGGGATTACTTGCTCAACATCTGAAATGAGCGCAAAGACTGGCTGCGGAATGGATATTTATTTGGACAAAGTGCCTACAAGGCAAGAAGGTATGTTGCCATGGGAAATCCTTTTATCTGAATCACAAGAAAGAATGTTGGTTGTGGCGCACAAAGGCAAAGAAAAAATAGTGGAGGATATTTTTGAAAAATGGGATTTACATGCTGTTCAAATTGGAGAGGTAACTGATGGAGGCATATTAAATTACTACATGAATGGAGAGCTTGTCGCACAAGTTCCTGGAGAATCACTTGTACTTGGAGGTGGTGCGCCTGTTTACGAAAGAGAATACAAAGAGCCATCTTATTTTGCCAAAGCAAATGAATTTAAAATTGAGCAAATTCAGGAGCCAACTAATTATAAAGAAATAGCTGATTTCCTTACTACACATCCAAATATTGCTTCCAAAAAATGGGTAACTGAGCAATACGATAGTATGGTTGGAACAATTAATATGAGCACGAATAATCCTTCAGATGCGGGAATTGTAAATATTAAACATTCAGAAAAAGCTATTGCGGTTACCGTTGATTGCAATGCAAGATATGTACATGCTAATCCTGAAGAGGGTTGTGCAATCGCTGTTTCAGAAGCAGCAAGAAATATAGTTTGCTCCGGAGGAACACCTTCGGCTATTACCAACTGTTTAAATTTCGGGAATCCTTACAACCCTGAAGTTTACTGGCAATTTGTTGGTGCAATTAATGGTATGAGAAAAGCATGCGAAAAATTTAAAACACCTGTTACCGGAGGAAATGTGAGCTTTTACAACCAAACAAAAGTTGGGGATAAAGAAGAGGCGGTTTTTCCAACTCCTACTATTGGTATGATTGGAATAGTTGAAAACAAAGCAAATATTACCGGATTAGGGTTTAAAAAGGAAAATGATATTATATACTTAATTGGTAAATCGGTTAATGACATTAACTGTTCTGAGTACCTTTATTCATATCATAAAGTTAAATTATCAGGAACACCCTATTTTAACATTGAAGAGGAATACCAATTACAATATACTATTTCGGAAGCAATTAAGTCAAAGCTTCTTCAATCTGCTCATGATTGTGCTGATGGCGGATTATACATTACTTTACTTGAAAGCAGCCTGGTAAATAATTTAGGTTTTTCAATTACTTCGGACTCTTCTATCAGAAAAGATGCGTTCCTTTTTGGCGAAGCACAAAGCAGAGTGGTTGTTTCTGTTTCGCCCAAAAATGAGCAACAATTATTGGATTTACTGTCTAAAAACAATGTTCTCAATTACAAACTTGGAGTTGTGTCAGAAAATGATATTATCATTGATAACGAAAATTTTGGAAGTGTTTCCAGTAAAAAACAACTATTTGATACTTCACTAGAATCTTACATAAATAAAAACTAAGCAAGACATGTCAAACGTAACACTTAAAGGAAAAATAGTTTTATTAAAAGGAGATATTCCACCTGCAGGAGATACTGCCCCTGACTTTACTTTTGTAAAATCAGATTTATCAGAAGCCAGCCTATATGATTATGAAGGTAAAGTAAAAGTTATTCTAGCATTACCGAGTTTAGATACAGGCACTTGTGCTATGGAAACTAAAACATTTAATAAAAAGCTTGAAGCCTTTGGTGATAAATTAGAATGTTTTGTGGTTTCAAAGGATTTACCTTTTGCTATGAAACGTTTCTGTGAAACAGAAGGAATTAAGAATGTACAGTCAATTTCTGACTACAGATACGGAGACTTTGCAACTGAATATAATGTTGAGATACTTGATGGGCCACTTAAAGGTTTATTAACCCGTTCTGTCTTTATCATTGATAGCGAAAATGAAATTAGATACTCTGAATTAGTACCTGAAATTACTGATGAGCCTAATTATGATGCAGCTATTAAGGTAATTGAAAAGTTAGCGAAATAGTGTATTAATTGCTTTTTTAACTTTTCCCTCTTTGAGATAAGACTTAAACATTATTGATTTTGATTTAGATAAGTATTCTTGTTTAAGATAACTTGGAATATTTATTTCATCCAACAGTTTCCCTATTTGTGTATATCCTTTTTCAAGTTTTTCTAAATTATTCATTGCAGAATAATTATGTTTTCTATATTTTAAAACAGTTTCACTAGTGTAAGAATAGTTTTTATTAATTGAATGTTCAATATAAAACCATAAATCTTCACCATGTGTTAAAGTCTCATTAAATCTATAGTTTATATTTTTAATTCTCTTAAACATCCATGATGTACCAAAAAAACACTTTCCGGAAAGAGTAATTAATTCTTCTGTCGGGTTTCCCTTGAAACTGGGTAAATAAGTTGAAATTAATTGTGATAAATCTTGATTAAAAACTTCTACTTTACCATCAACAAAATGAATATTATCTCCTTTAAAAAATATTTCCAGCCTATTAGACAAACTTGTTTCGGTATAAACATCATCAGCATCTAAAAAACAAAAATAATCACCCGACATTTTTTCAAGTGCTACGTTCCGTGCAGTACTAACCCCTTTATTTTCCTGAGAAAAAACTTTTATTCTCTGATCTTTAAATTCATTTATAAGCGTCAAAGAATTGTCAGTACTGCCATCATTAATAATAAGTAATTCCCAGTTTTCATAATCTTGATTGATAACAGACTGAATAGCTTCTGAAACATATTTTTCAGCGTTAAAAACCGGCATTATGACAGAAATTAAGGGATTCATTTTGCTAATAAATCGTTATAAAGTTTTAATAATTTAGGTTCTTCGTTTTTCCATGTATAGTTGTGCATATTACTCTTGGCAGCCAACTTCATATTTTTTATATCATTCAATAAACTCTTTATCTTTTTGTGAATATTTTTTTTGTTAAAAGTAACTACAGAAGTATTCCTTTTCTCTTCACTTTTTATTGCAGCTTCAATTTCTGTAGAAAAAACAGGCAATCCGGCAGCTAAAAACTCAAACCATCGGTTAGACATTGAATAATAGTTAGAAGGTCTATCAATAGGATGAAGAATTACTCCAAAGTCTGCAGAGGAAATTATATTTATTCTTTCGCTCTGAGTTAAGTAATCATGAAAAAAAATATGTTTTGAAAGTTTAGGGGATTGGGTTACTATAGCCTTTATTCTTTGATGTCTATGCTTATTCCCAAAAACAACTAAGCTAATATCACTTTTATATAGAGTCTCGGCAAACTCTAGAAAATCGTTATCGCTCACATAAATGTTCCCCACAAAAATAGCTATTTTTTGGTTGCTTTTAATCCCTAACAACTCTTTTAAATCGACTCCTGAAGTCACTACTTCCGATACATTCGGGACATTATACAAGTAAGTCCTATGTGTTATTTTATCGTCAATGAAATTTAGTATTGGCTCCGAAATAGAAATCAAAGCATCTGCATACTTTAACGCTATTTTTTCATTCATTATTTCTTTTCGCCAAACCAAATAGGCTTTAATCTTGTTAATAAAACCCTTTGCTTCTTTATATGGATGATAACCCTTTAACCATTCATGAGCATCATAAATTAGCTTAACAGAAGAAGTCCGTTTCTTTGCTGCTAACCCGATATTTAAAACATGATAGTCATGACAATGGATAACATCAGCCTTTTCTTGAGAAATTAAAAAAGATATGGCTTCAATGTGTTTTTTAAATTCTTTTGAAAACGGTTTTCTTAAGTATTCAATATTTAATAATCGTTTAACAGTAACTCCAAATTTAGTTTCCTCACCAGACAAGGTTTTACTTTCTGATGCATAAACCACCACCTCACAATTAGTATTTATTAAAGATTTTATTTCTTTCTCCACTCTATCGTCAGATAGAAATGGGTTATCTAAAAGCATTATGACTTTCCTCTTACTTGCCATTAGATATAGTTATTTTCCACTTTAATTCCTAAAATCTTCTTAATAGGTCTTGTAATAAACTTTAATTTTTTTGAAAGTAAAACCTCATGCTTATAGTGCCTTGTTACGTATGATTCATAATAAGTATGCTTTTTTATGGGTAAACTCATAATATTGTTAAACTCTTGCTCAGTTAATTGCATTTTTTTAATAAAATAAGCTTTATCATTCTTCAATTCTGACTCATCATAGATACTTTTGTTGAGTTCTCTTAATGCTTCATTTTTTGAAATTTGACCGGAACATATTAACGAAGACAGATGTGCCTTTCTTTTATCAATCTTAAACTTAGTTGGAAGGATATAGTTTTGATAAAACTTAGTAAAAAAGGACTCTGTATGTTTCCCGCCATAATCTTTCCAATCTAACTTATTAATTATAATTTTCTTGGCTTTTTCTTTATCATAATCGACATAATTAAGTAATGGCACAACTTTTATTTTTTTGAATTGAACATAATATGCCTTTTTAAAATACCCCATTTTTGGAAATATTTTCATAGAAATCGAACCAAACCTCCTATGAATATCTTGAATATTTAATAAATCACTTTTTGCATGCACCCATGGACTTGGCATTATAGATTCAGTAGAGTAATTATGACCAGTAATAATGTATTTTATTCCATGCTCAGCCGCTAAGTTGTATAAAAAGGCTACAATGGCATAATCAGTCACTAATTCAATATCTACTACTGAAGCTTTTAGAAATGAAAGTTGAATATCCCGAAATTCATTCCAATCAACAACTTCGGTATATAAATCAAAGCCCAATTTATCTACAATACTTTCAATATTTTTTACTGAAAGTTCGCTGTTCCAGCCATTATCAAAATGTACAAGTAAAGGATTTAAGTTATACTCTTTTAACAAATAAGCGGTATAAGAGCTATCCACTCCCCCACTTACACCTAATATACAATCATATTTTTTTCCTACTCCAGCCTTTTTAATTTCTGCAATAACCTCATGAATAACACCTTCTTTGTCTGATTGAATTCTTTGTCTTGATAAAACATCAAACTCCTCACAATATTTACACACACCATCTTCATTAAACCAAATTTCTCTGTTGGATTGGTTATCCATAACACATCGAGTACACTGGATATAATTCGGATTTAAAACATTTTCATATATCTGTGTTATCTGCTTACCAACCGAATTGTAACTAAACTCTTTTACAGCACTTTCTGATATTTTTTCGTTATCGTAATTTGATGTATTATCAATTATTTCTTGAAAAGCTGTCGCAAATTTTTCAGGATTATTGGGTTCTACCAAAACACCATTTGAATCATTAATTAGCTCAGGAACCCCACCTACAGTATTACTCAATACTGGAGTTCCACAACACAGACTCTCAATAATAACACATGGGAGGTTTTCAGCATCTGTAGGGTGTACAAACAAATGAGCATTTTTTAAATAATTTGCTAATTTTTCTTTTTCGTATACCGAGCCAATAAAATTAATCTGAATGTTTCTAAGTTTAGAGTTTATAAACTCTTTTACTTCAGCTAATTGCTCGCCTTCTCCAATCCAATTAATCGTTATTTTTGACCTGAGTCTATCATCAATTAAATTAAGAGCCTTTACAAACAGCATTGGATTTTTTGGATGACTCCAAATTGCAATTAAACAAATATTTATCTTGTCGCTAATAGATTTATTTTGAAAATTATATATCTCTGAAACTGTATTGGGTACTTTAATTAACTTATTAGAAGAAACCTTAAAGTCTTTATTCAAAATAGTTCCTAAAAAATTAGAAACAACTATAATTTTAGAAAAATTTACTTTTCTAAACCACTCTATAATTCTGTTTCTTTCACTTAATAAATCCTCTCCACTAAAACTCTTATAAATACCTGTATGATAAAAGCTACTATGAAGCGTAATGACTTTAGGTAACTCTGAAATTGAATCTTCCAAGGTGATTATTTCGGTTTCAGGAGTTCGGACATTAACATGTACAATATCAAAAGGTAAATTAATTCTTTTGAGTACTCTGTTAAAAGCTAACTTAACTAACTTTTCATATACCCCAAACCTTCTTAAATAGCAGTTTATTTCAACATTAAAAAAGCGAATATTGTCATGGGTTTCTTCATTTATATCTATTTTATAAGGAAACCCTTTTAAGCTTTTATTAAAGCTAATATAAACATAATATACCTCATTAAATTTAGAGACAGCCTTACAATGCTCCTTTATAAAATCACCAAAGGGAGTTTGCCAACCTGCTATAAATAAAACACGCATTTAACTAAAATAGTGATTTTAGTTTAAACTTAACCTTTTGAAAAAATGTTGGATTAAATTCAAGCTTATTAAATTTTTTAGGGCTTTTTTTAAGTATTATAGCTTGATAATCACATTGCTCAACCCAAATGGAATACGTCTCAAGAAAGTGAATATATAAATCAGTATCTTTTATAGAATCACATAGAATTGATGTGTAGATAGGCTGATCAATTATTTGAAGGTTTTCTTTATTATGTTTTGTCTCCCAAACCAAATAGTCTGGATTTGGAATATGTATAAATATAATTCCATTTTCAGAAAGTAAGCTTGCAAGTTGCTTGAATAATTTAGGATGTTGTTCAATAGGAATATGCTCAATGACGTCAGGTAAAAGAATGAAATCATATTTTTCTTTAATATCTGTTTGGGTTATATCAGCAGCTTTAAATGATACATTAGTCAAATGCTTCAGTCTATTCTGTGCAATTTCAATGCTTTTAGGACTAATATCTATTGCCGTTATTTTACCGTCCCTAAGCTTTTCAGCTATTAGCTGAGTTACGGTTCCTATTCCACAACCTATCTCTAAGACCTTTGAATTTGATTTGAGACCATGAACTAAAGCCCTTTGGGCAATAGACCTGTGTCTGGCATTAATGTCAATTGATAACTGATGCGTACTAAACTCATCATAATATTTTTCTACATCAGACATTATAATCTCTTATTCTTTTTAATATCCTTAAATGTTAAGAAAAAGTAGTTTGCATTAGGATAACGAATTTTCTTAATCACACACAAATATACGGTAATAGCTATTACTAAATAGGAAAATAAGGAAGATACGGAAGCACCAATAATTCCATACATTGGAATTAATATAAAATTGAGTATTGCTGTAACAAATAGACCAAAAATAACAGCATATAGATTATACCGAACATATCCTTTGTTTACCACCATAAAAGCAAACATTTTAGATGTTGAACCCACCAATATTGCAGGCAATAGTATTTGAAGTGCTAAAACTGTTCCCGAAAAATCTTTCCCATAAACAAAAGGTATTACCCAACCGGCAATAAAGTATAGTATAACACAACCCAACAATATTGACGTAAAATTTAATCGACTATAAAACACAAACTTACTCAACACACTCTTTTCATTCGGATCATTTAAGCTTGGCTGTAGGACAGTAGTTAAACTAGCTGTAAAAATCCAAAAAAATTGAGCAATATTTACTGCTAGAGAATAATAACTTAACTCTATTTCATTTAAGTAAAATTCAATAAAATATATATCTAATCTATAATTAAAAAAATTTAGTAAGTCTGCCAGATAAATAATTGAAATAAACCCTAAAATACCTTTAAAAAGTGTTTTATCTATACTAAAAGACACTCTTTGTTTTATACTTTTAAGATACACAATAAACCAAATTAGATTTAAAAACGTAAGCACACCTAATTTAATCAAAAATACATTTTTAAGCTTAGTAAAATAAACCCACTCCGTAGCATTAAAATATAAAGTAGCAAAAGCTATAAGTGCTATAATTGTATTTACAAGAGTAACTTTATTCACCAGTGAGAATTTTTTTAAACCTCTGTAAACAGCAGAGAAATAACTATTCAACAATGATAAAATTACTGCTATAAAAAGGTAGGTATAATAAAAACAGGAATCAAAGTTTGTTGGAAACAAAAAATTATCTGTTTTTACTTTTATTAGGGAAAAAAGTAAAAGAAATAAAAATATAGTGGTCAATATTAATACAATAATTGCAGCTCCTAATACTTTAGAAATATCATATTGTTTTTTAGATAGATAATAACTGATGGCGGTATCCATACCAAGTCCGGTAAAAAGGGTAAGCAAAATAATATCGCTTTCAAAAAAAGAAAAAATACCTTTGTATTCAACACCTAGATATCTTGTAATAAAGACTCCTGTTATTACAGAGAATATAACAACAGGTATTTGGGTTAAAAAAGTATAAAGAATATTTTTACCTAGACTCAAACAATTATGGATTTAGTTTTTGCCACACACAACACAAATAAACTAAAAGAAATTCAAACCTTATTAAAGAATACACAGTTTAATATAAAAGGTTTACAACAAATTGGTTGTACTGAAGAAATTCCTGAAACCGGAAACACACTTGAAGAAAATGCTTTAATTAAAGCAAGATACGTCTACAAAAAATATAACATCAATTGCTTTTCAGATGATACCGGCTTAGAAATTGATGCCTTAAATGGAGATCCAGGTGTTTATTCGGCAAGATATGCCGGAGATGTTTGTAATGCTGATGATAACATAAATAAAGTTTTACAAAACCTTAATGATGTAAGTAATAGAACTGCTAGATTTAAAACCGTAATAGCATTAATTCTTGAAGGAAAAGAATTTACTTTTGAGGGAGTGGTAGAAGGTACAATAACATCAACTAGGCAAGGAGAAAAAGGTTTTGGATACGACCCCATTTTTAAACCAAACGGTTACTCCCTCACATTTGCAGAAATGAGTTTAGAAGAAAAAAACAAAATAAGCCATAGGGGAAAAGCTACTGAAAAATTTAGTGCTTTTTTGAAGAATTCTTAATTAACACTCCTTCCGTAAAAATTCACTTTAATCAGCTCTTCCATCAACATTCTTTTTCCGTTATAGAAAGGAGTAATCCATGCATCCCACTGACCAGCCTTAATAATTTCCTGTCGTTTTTTCTCAGCTTCGTTTAAAGTAATAAACTCAAACATGGTAAATCTGGTAATTCCATCAGGATAATGGGTAACTGTGGCTTTACCAAACTTAGCCAAATAAGGATACTTAAAATTTTCAGGAAAACGATATGCGCCTATTTGAACTTTAAAAACTAAACCTTCTGCACAAAGATTACCGCCTTTGCTCAAAAGCTTAGCATAAACTGCTTTATCATTTAAGTCTTTTCCGACCAAATCAGAGAAATCAACAAACGCTTGATTGTCACAAGGACCTTCTTTTGGTTTAATAATATCATTTTCAGCAAACTCTTCTAATGATTGTCGCTGTCCAAAAACAAAAACAGTTACGAAAGCATCTTCATTTTTTTCCTCTTTTTCAACTAGATTTTTTCTAAAATTCTCCGCTTCCTCCAATGTATTAAATGGCCCAAATGAATACCTTGTAACTCCGTCAGGATAAGTTTTCTTATTTATCTTACCATATTTTTCTAAATAAGCCAAATCCACATTAGTGGTATCTGTAAATGCTCCAATCTCTACTTTAAACGATACTCCATCTATTTTTTTAGAATAAACATTTTGAAGCCTTTCATCCTCCAAAATTTTATTGTTATTCAATTCAGTAATTGGCTTATCATTTGTGTTAGTGGTATCACCACCGGTAATTTCATTATGTAAATTTTTCTGTTCGTAAGCAAATTGCTTTAATTCCTTTTCATAATATTCTTGTATAGTTTGTTTTTGATTGTCTTGTTTAACCATTATTCTCAACCCCTTATTCTTAGGGTCTTTTTCAATCATTGACTGTCGATAGTCTTCTGCTTCCTGTAAGGTAGAAAAAGGTCCTTTACCATCAACTCCCGGAAAGTCATAACCTAAATCAACAAAATATTCTCTTCCTTCCTCAGTTTGATTTCCATATTCTTTAAGCAATTTGGCGTAAGCATAAGTTTCATAACCATAATCTTTACTGCTTTCTTTATACTTTTCAATTTGCTTTTCAAGCTTTTGTTGTAAAGTTTGGTCTTTTTCAGCAACCTCAATTTTCCCTTTGTCAAAATCTTCTGAGAATACTTTTAAATCATGTTCAAGTTGAACATAAGTATCAAGCGACTCAACATCTAAATATTCAACTAATGGATCATAACCCTCTATCTCTACTGCAATTTTGTACTTACTACCCGGAGTAAGTGCCAGCATATATTTCCCTGTATTTGAGTTAGATTTATGATTGGTTTCTTCTCCTGTATTTAAATTTGTAACCGTAATATCTGCCTGAGCAGGTTCTTCGTTTGCTGATGTAATACCAACAACAAGGGCAAGAACAGGCTTTTTACCAAAGTTACCCGGAGTTACCGTATAAATATCGTGCCCACCGTCTTCATTTTTTCCACCTGTAGAATAATAACCTGTATTTCCATCAGCTGAAAGCACATAAAACCTGTCATCGCCAATTGTATTTACAGGATATCCAACATTTACAGGCTCTGTCCATCCATTATCTTCCAGATAAGTATAGAAAATATCATAGCCTCCCATACTGGAAAGTCCTTCGGAACTGAAGTATAATGTTTTTTGGTCAGGATGAATAAACACAGCATCTTCGTTATACTTGGTATTAATTGTACTTCCTAAATTTTGAACATTTTTCCATGTACCATCTTCTTGTAACTCTGCAGAATATAAATCCCTTCCTCCAAATCCGTCAGGCCTTTCACTAGAAAAATAAAGTGTTTTACCATCACCTGATAAGCTAGCGCTTCCTTCCCAATATTCTGTATTAATATCTCCCTCTAATTTCTGGGGTTTACTCCATGTTGCTCCTTCCAATTTACTTATGTATATATCTCCTTTATCTTTAGGGGTACTTTTATAAATAAATAGCTCTTGTCCGCTAACCGATAATGCAATACTTGCATCATGTCTGTTTGTATTGATGTTTTCACCAATACTTACAGGTTCTGACCAGATTTTATCTTTTTTATAGGAGATTAAGATATCCTCATAGTAATCTCCGTTTTCATCCGGTTTACCATTTCTATCCATTTTACCACCCAAACTTTTCGTTCCTCTGTAAGTATAAATGAGTATACTTTCATCCGGAGTAATTAATGGCACATATTCTTCATATTTTGTATTAACAGGATTTCCTATATTTTTAATCTCAACCGTTAGGCTATCTTTAATTAATTTTTTAGCATTTTGGCAATAATCAATCATTCTGCGCGCTTCTGATTTTTCTTCTTGCTCTAAGTCATCATCTTTTAAATATATTTCATACTGATTGATTGATTCATCAAACATATGATTAACGGCATAGGCTCTTCCCAGATGTCGATTTACCTCATTAAAATCAGGGTTTTGTTTTTTTACATCTTTTAATAAATCAAGAGCAGCAGAATATTTTACAGGTATGTGTGTGTAACAAATACCTAACATTAATTTATAGTAAGGGTCGTTAGGTTTATTTTTATTTAAATCATTAAAAAAGTCACCTGCCGTTTTATAATATTTTTCTGAATAGTAATATTCGGCTTTATCTAGCAATTCTCTCTCCTCTTTTTTACTTAAAGTTTGAGAAGAAAGGCTACCTACAAGTGTGATGAAAAATGTTAAAAATAGAAATTTTGAAAAATGGCCTTTTTTCATTTTTTTAAGCATTACTAGGTAATTTGAATGCTATATTAGTTAAATTGCAGGCTGAAAGTTTTCAACATTTTTTAAGTTATTAACAGAAAAACACTAAAAACCACATTGTTGTTATGGATTTTTTACCAAAAGAAATTGAAGAATATGTAGAAAAATTAACCTCTCCGGAGTATTCCTATTTAAACGAGTTAAATAGAGAAACTTGGGAGAAAGTATTAATACCAAGAATGCTTTCCGGGCATATTCAGGGAAGAATGTTAAGCATGTTTAGTCATATGATAAAACCTAAAAGGATATTAGAAATTGGAACTTATACTGGATATTCTGCATTATCCTTAGCTGAAGGATTAGTTGAAAATGGGAAAATATTTACCATTGATAATAATGAAGAAATATCCGGTTATTTAAAAAAGTATGGCGATAAATCTGGACTTAAAAACAAAGTGATTCAATTGATAGGTGATGCAAAGTCTATTATCCCAACTTTAGATGAACAATGGGATATTGTATTTATAGATGCGGATAAAGAAAATTATAGCAACTATTACGACCTAGTTTTTGACAAAGTAAGAAAAGGTGGTTTTATTATTGCCGACAATGTTTTATGGAGTGGAAAAGTAGTAGAGAAAAATAAAAAATCAGATAAAGACACAAAAGCTCTAATTGACTACAGTACAAAAATTCATCATGACGAAAGAGTAGAAAATGTCTTGATGCCTGTTAGAGATGGGCTAATGGTCGCTAGAAAACTGTAACTATTTTACGGGTTGATTATTTATATCCAATTCTCCTCTAACTCTTCCTAAGCCTAGTGCGGCAGGTGTATAATCCGGTTTAATTTCTAAACACTTTTCATATTCTTCTTCCGCATTCATTATATCTCCCAATAATTCTAAGCAATAGCCTTTGTTGAAGTATGCCTCAAAATAATTTGGGTCAACTGCAATAGCTTGGTTAAAGTAATTTATAGCTTCTCTGTATAATTTAAGTTTAACCAAATGGATATACCCCATATTGAAATATAACTCTTTTTTGTTTGGGTATTTTTTTGTAAGCTGCGTATATTTTTTGAGCGCTTCATTTATCATTTCATTCTCCTGATAATACATCGCTATGTTATAGTGAACATCAAATCTGGTAGAATCCAACTCTAATGCTGTTTTATAATACTCCTCAGCTAACGAGTTTCGTTTTCCGGCATAAAGAACACCAAGATTTATGTAAGCCTCAATAAATTTGGGGTTTTGCTCCACAGCTGTCTGAAAACTGGAAATTGCTTTATTTGAATCGTTAACTGCTAAAAAATTAAGTCCTTTTTTAAAATATGCATCCGGGTTATACATATCCACTTTTAGTACCTCATCAATATATTTAATCGATTGATTGAAATCTCCGTAAACGAAAGCTATATCAGCCAATATTAAGACAGCACAAGTGCATTCCTGATTAACATTCAAAATATTATCAAGCACTTGTTTACCTTCATTATATTTTTTTAAGTCAAGATAAAACCTTGAGTAAGTACAATGATATTCACAGTTTTTTGAATCAAGATTAATTGCGCGAATAATATCATTAAAAGCATATTCATATTCCTTTAGAGCAAAATACCTCTCTGCCCTCAAAGCATAAAGCGAATCATTATTTACATCCTCTTTTAGTTCATTGTTGATACTAATTAAAACGCTATCAATTGTTTTATAATTTTCAATAGATTCTTTGCTATCATTTGAGCATGATGCTAATAAAAAAAGTACGAAAGAGAAACCGAAAAAGAGTTTCAGAAATTTCATAAATAAAATTTAAAGTAAAAATTAGTCTTCTTTATGTTCATGATGTTTCTGAACAAATTCATCAAACTTAATATTTTGATGCTCTAT
>JAUHYR010000049.1 GCA_030426475.1 Bacteroidia bacterium | reverse complement strand
TTAGCCCACTAAAGCTATTAAAATAAAGGCTATCGCTTTGATTCGATGCCAAAATAAAGTAGTCATCAGAAAATGGATGCTTGGTTTCATAATAGTTGTCTTTCAATACCTGAATTTTGCCGGAGTAACATGCTATCCAGATATTTCCGTTTAAAGTATCCACATCTATTCCGATAGGCTTGCTGGCTGTTTTAAACTCTTCAACAACTGTCATAGTTCCTGTTGCTATTTTGCTCAACTTGTCTGAATAATAGTTAACTACATACAAATACTTCCCATCTTTACTCAACTGCATTGATCTTGGATGTTTTCCGGTGTGAACGTCTTCAGTCACTTGTTCGTTTTCAATATTAAACTTTACAACTTTTCCTTCATCGTTTAGCGATATAAATAAATATTTATAATCTTTTGAAATGCAAATATGTCTTGGTTTTCTTCCAATATTTGAAATTTTTACTTTTTCAAATGTGGTAAGGTTAATTTTTGCAATATTACTTTCTCCCATTAGCGCAACATATACGTTTTTAGTTAAGCTATCATAGGCTAAGCCTCTAGGAAATCTGCCGATTCTAATGGTTTTTATAACTTCTTCTTTAGTTAGGTCTATAATGCTGACATCAGCGCTACTCCAATTACTTACAATTAAATAATTACCTGCAACAATTAAATATTTTGGAACGCTTCCTACCTTAATTATTTTTTCAATTTCAAAGGTTTGTGTGTTTATCTTATATACATAGCTTTTATCGTATTTAGTTGAATGCGAGCATCCATCACAACCCGGATGAGTGAGACTGTCTCCATACATTTGGTAATTACTTACCCAGGCATATTTACCATTTTCGCTAAAAGTAATTTCAACAGGCGAGCCTCTGTAAAAGCCTTTTATTTCTTCTTCCCCATATTTATCAAGGTGAATACCATCTTTTATAGTGGCTATTTTTTCAAAAGCTCTGTTGTAAACTGTACATGTGTGTTTATACATCATGTTTTGAGCAAAAAATAGCCCGTTTCCGTTAAATCCAATTGATTTTGGTGCTATTCCTCCCGTTATACTTTGAATAAGGCGAAGTGTTTTCCCTTCATTGATTAATGTGGAGTCATTTCCAATACAAAGAATAGGAACAATAATAAACAGATATGTGAATAGCCTATTAATACTACGAAACTAAAGAAATTTTAAAAAAATATACTACTATGTATTGCATGGTACTATTTAAAATATATATCTTTGTCAAGCAAAGTAATTAAAATGAATATAGAAAACTCAAAAGCACAGATGCGAAAAGGAATACTGGAATTCTGTATTCTGTCTGTATTGGAGAGAGGTGAGGCATACCCGTCAGACATCATTGATGAGCTTAAGAAAGCGAAATTGATGATTGTGGAAGGAACTCTTTATCCTTTATTGAACAGATTGAAAACAGATGAACTTTTGGCATATCGGTGGGAAGAATCCAATTCCGGACCTCCAAGAAAGTACTATTCACTTACTCCTAAAGGAAAAGAATTTTTAGATAATCTGGCTGAAACATGGAAAGAGTTGGAAAATGCAGTAAAAAACATTAGAAAAACCAAGTAAAATGAAAAAAACCATACATATAAATATAGGCGGAGTGCCTTTCACTATTGATGAAGATGCCTATCAACGATTGAATGAATATCTTGAATTGTTGAGACAGCACTTTAAAAACAAAGCTGAAGCAGAAGAAATAATCAGTGATATTGAGTTAAGAATAGCTGAACTTTTATTTCAAAAAGTGGAGAATGGTAAGAAAATAATATCAATTGTTGACATTGATGAAGTGATTGATATACTTGGAAAGCCGGAAGATTATGAAGAAACCGGAGAAGAGAAAAGTGAAGAGAGTAAATCTACTTCAAGTGGCCCGAAAAGAGTTTATAGAGATGAAGACTCAGCGGTAATTGCGGGTGTTTGTTCAGGATTGGGGCATTACTTTGGCATCGACCCGGTATGGATTCGATTAATTTTTGTGATAGTATTTTTTACTATGGGCTTTGGTGTAATTGTTTACTTAATATGCTGGTTCGTGATACCAACTGCTAAAACCACTGCTGAAAAGTTAGAAATGAAAGGGGAAGCCGTCAACTTTGAGAACATTGGAAAAAAAGTAGAAGAGAATGTGAAAGACCTTGAGAAGAAAATCAAAGATTTAGGTAAGGAGGCAAGTGAGTTTTCAAAAGGTAATTTAAAAGATACAGGTAACAATTTTAAAAATGGCATTTACAAGCTAGCTAGTTTAATTGAATTAATTTTTAGAAAAGTATTTGGTGTTGCATTCTTTGTTGTCGGATTGTTATTGTTTTCTGTAATGTGTGTAATTGCTTTGAATGAATGGCAAATAATGAGTTTTACAAATGATGGTGTTCAATCTTTTAACGGAAGTGAGTTGTTGGGACTAATTGTAGATAATGCTGAAAACAGGTATTGGATATTAATAAGTTTAACAATGCTAATTATTGTCCCGGCAATTTCACTTCTTTTTTCGGGTATAGTGTTGCTATTTAATATTAAGAAATCTACTAAATATGTAAACATCATTTTGCTTTGTTTTTTTGTATTTGCCATAACATCTACCAGTTATTATGCCTACCAACTTTCGGCAGAATTTAGGGCAAGCGAAACAACAACAGAAACGCACACACTGGCTTTAAAGCAAGATAAAGTGTTAGAACTAGTCAATAGTTCGGTTGAAAGGATGGATGATGATTTACATTGCATAAGTCAGCTTAGTACAGATGGAAAAATAAATCATTTTCATCCAACACTAACCATTGAAAAAACAAGAGGGAATGAAGTGGAATTGTTGTTAATTAAATCATCAAAAGGGAAGACAAGTACTGATGCAAAAGCAAAAGCAAGTCATATTGAGTATTTATTTTCTGTAAAAGACAGCACTCAATTACTATTACCAAATAAATACAGCTATCCTAAAGAAGATTTAATAAGAGGACAAGATATAAACATGGTTTTACGAATTCCGGTTGGAAAAATCGTTTACCTAGATAAAAATATGGAAGAAATTATCTATGACATTCCAAATACCACCAATACCTATGATGGAAATATGATTGAAAAATACTGGATAATGACAGAGGATGGTCTTTCACCTTATGAAAAAGTAACTGTTGATATTTAAGGTTGGTTTCCTAGTTCAATAACTTTATTTTTGGGGCTACTAAAGCCCCTTTTTTATGAAATCGTTTTTGTTTGGTTTAATTCTTTCATTACTTTTTTTTGCCTGCACTAATACAGATACTTCAGAAACAGATAATGATGATATTCTGGTTACTGAAGATACGGTCAAAGTTGAAAATACAGAAAATGAAGAAAGTGCATTTCCTTTACACAATTCAATGGTAGAAGGTTTTTTAATGGAATACGGACAAGAAAATCCTGAGACCTCTGCAATTATCAAAACCAATTTAGGAAACATTGAAGTGAAATTATTCACCGAAACACCTTTACATAGAGCTAATTTCGTGATGATGGCAAAAGAAAACTACTTTAATAAAACTCAATTCTATAGAGTAATTAAAGACTTTATGATACAAGGCGGAAATTCTGATGATGAACTGGTAGGCGAAAAGCGAAATCGTATTGGTAAGTTTACGCTTCCACCTGAAATTTCTCCGCAATATATTCATCAAAGAGGCGCATTATGTATGGCAAGAGTTTATGAAGACAATCCTGATAAACGTTCAAACCCTTATGAGTTTTATATTATTCAAGGAAAAAAACATACCGATGAAGAATTAATGATGATTGAAATGGGTTATGGTATTTCTATTCCTGATAAAGACAAAGCTGTTTACAAAAGTAAAGGCGGAGCACCGCATTTAGATAATTTAATGACCGTTTTTGGAGAAGTAACCAAAGGAATGGATGTGGTGGATAAAATTGCCAATTCTGAAACGGATGGAAACGACTGGCCCAAAGAAGTGGTAATTATTGAAAGTATAGAATTAGCAGGCTCATGATTGATTTAATAGAAGTATATAATAAGGTAAACAATTTTGGTAGAGAAAATGAAATGAAGCTTACCAAAGTAGAAGATGGTTATATTGAATATGAAATGATTGTTCAGAAAAAGCATTTAGCCACACCTCATGCGGCACATGGAGGTAGTGTTGCTGCTTTTATGGATGGAGTGATGGGCGTAGCGGCTTTAACATTATCTTCCAAGGAAGAGAAATTGGTAAGTACGGTTGAATTTAAAATACACTTTTTAAAGCCTGTGTTGTTGGGCGATAAATTAAAAGGAATAGGTGAAGTTATTCAAAAAGGAAAGCGAATTATCATTGCTAAAGGTGAAATCTTTAATCAAAAGAATGAGCTGATTGCTACCGCTTTAGGCACATTTAATTCTTATCCTTACCAAAAGAGTGGAATTCCCGAACTTACTGCTTCAAAAAACTCTTAGAAGAGCAATGCAGTTTGTAAAATATACCTTCTTTGCATTTATTCTCTTATTGATTTCCTGCAATCCCAAGTCTCAAGATTCTGCTGATTCAAAAAATGTTGAAGATACATTGTCTGTTATTGAGCCAACTTATGTTGCGTTTGATACACTTCGAAAAACTAAAATAGCCGCCTATTTTGATTCGTTATACCAACAGGGGTTTAATGGTGTAGTGTTAGTCAGAGAAGGAAATAAATTGTTTAAAAAAGCTTATGGCTTAGCCGATTTTAAAACAAACGATACTTTAACGACAGATTATAGTTTTCAATTAGCATCTGCATCTAAACCATTAACAGCGGTGGCTGTGATGCTATTGGTTCAAGAAGGAAAAATCTCATTAGATGATTCTATTCAAGTGTTTTTTCCAAAGTTTCCCTACAAGGGCATTACGGTAAAAATGTTGTTATCGCACCGAAGTGGCTTAGGGAATTACATGTATTTTACTGAGCCCAGCTGGAAAAATTCTTCCACCAAAATGACGAATGATGATGTGTTGCAATTTATGGAAGACAGTATTCCTGGAACGTATTATCAGCCCAATCAGTCGTTTGATTATAACAATACCAACTATGCTTTGTTGGCTTCCATTGTAGAAAAAGTTTCTCAACTAAGTTTTTCAGATTTTATGGAAACTAGAATATTTAAGCCATGTGGAATGGAGTGCACCAAAATTTATGAGTTTGATAACTGGGACAAATTAGTAAAACCCGTTAAAGCGTTTAACGGCTACAAAAAAGAAAAACCATTTACTTATATTGATGGAGTGGTAGGAGACAAGGGCGTATTTTCAACCCTGGATGATTTGTGCAAACTGGACATTGCATTGAGAGAAAACAAATTATTAAATGAAGCCACTAAAGCTGAAATGTACACAAGATACAGTGAATCTAAAGCGTATGACAGAAGTTATGGCTTAGGCTGGCGGATTTCTGATTTGCATGAAAATGTGGTTTACCACACCGGTTGGTGGAAGTGTTACAGAAGCTATTTCATAAGAGATTTAAAAAACGACAGAACTATTATTGTGTTAAACAATGTAATGATAGGCGGATATTTAAACACCAATTTATTACTTAGGTTGGTTGAAAAATAACTCTTTTAAAATTTTAGAATTTGCTAAAAATCAACTAACTTGCGATAACTTACGTTAAAAGTCACCCTGAGCGGAGTCGAAGGGTTAAAACAACTCTTAGCTCTTTTTGTTGGTAGCAAGCTAAAATGAAGAACACTCTGACTTTAATATTGACCATTTTATCCTATTCAGTATTTGGACAGCAACTGCAATTTAATGAACAGTTGGTTGACACAATTTTCATTAAGTCCCATAGAAGTGTTTATCAATTTGACGAAAAGGGAACAACGAAAGGAAAAGCAGATATTATCTCATTTACTTATGACATTAATCAAAATCAGTACGTCATTGACCAATTTTATCGAGACCAATACGAACGAACTATTCGACCTGACACAATAAAACTTGAGAGTAAAGTTTACAAATCCGAAATTGATAAGGAGATTGACGTTGACAAAATTAAATCACTATTGACTTCATTATCAACTACCGTCAGTAATCGGAACTTATTCACACAAGTTGACACAATAGAGCTGAAAGGGTTTCTTACCGAAAAACAAATACGGAAAGTTGCCAAATGGGATGATATTGATTGGAAATTTAAGAGGCGGTATTCCACCAAAGAAGAAAACAAGGAGTTTTTCAAAGGCTGTAAATCAATGGATACTTTGAAAATATATTTATCAAAAAGGTTTGACTCTTCAGGATATGTGATGGTTACCGATTATTCAAATACAATCAACATTTGGATATCAACCAACAAGGCAGAGTACAGATTTGAAGGAAAATATCCAAACCCAGTTAAGCAACCTTGGTACAATCATAGTGACACTTCTCAGACTTTTGGACAGCCAATACTTAATCTCAAGATTAACCAAAGTTTGAGCGAATTGCTGCCAAAAGACTTCTTGTTAAAAGAGACAATTTCAAATGAAGCTTTAGTGAATGATTATATAACTTGGTATTTTGAAAGACGAGAAATGAAATATTAAAAATAAAGCCAGCTCATCTGCCAACAAAACCTATACGTAATACCCTTCGGGATACTTTGCATAGCTAAACCGTTATCTCAACCATTTATTTTTTTCTTGGCAAAATTGCCATCTCACTAAGAAACTATATTTTTAAAACCTAAATTTACGGGATGTAGCTCAGTCCGGTTTAGAGTACACGTCTGGGGGGCGTGTGGTCGCTGGTTCGAATCCAGTCATCCCGACACAACGATTAAAATAAACAGATGAAAAAAGCAGAAATACACACCCAAAAAGGAGTAATGAAAGTAGAGTTTTATGAAAAAGATGCTCCTAAAACAGTAGAAAATTTTATCAATTTAAGCGAAAGTGGGTTTTATGACGGACTAACTTTTCACAGAGTAATTCCAAACTTTGTCATTCAAGGTGGTTGCCCTGACGGAACAGGAGCAGGCGGTCCCGGATATTCTATTGATTGTGAATTAGACGGAGATAACCAATACCATGATAAAGGTGTGTTAAGCATGGCTCATGCCGGAAGAAATACAGGTGGTTCTCAGTTTTTTATCTGCCACAACAGACAAAACACACAGCATTTAGACAGAAACCATACTTGTTTTGGAAAAGTGGTAGAAGGCTTAGATGTGATTGATAAAATTGAGGCGGGAGATGTAATTCAAAAAATAGTAATTACAGAATAAGTTCTTTATAGGAAAGAATAGTAGCATATCCTTTTTTTGAAAAGTACTCCAAATCAGTTTTATTTCCTGTTACCAGTATAAAGTCACCACCCCAGGCGCCCAATGATTTTATGGTTTTAGGATAATCACTAAACAACTGTTGCTTGATGGTGGGAATTTGCAAGTGTTTAGCCACTGCTTCTTCATGTTGATTTAATAAGTTTTCAAATTCAGTTAAATCAAGTGTTTGGGCTACTTTGTTAGATATTTCTGAAATGGTATTTACGGTTTCTTGTGAGGGTTTATTTTTTGATTTATAATCTGCAATGGCTTGTCTGGAATCTTTCTTTTTACCCAGATAAACAAACCAAAGCTGTTCATGAAAGATTGGATTAAATGAAGCGTTTTTCCATTCAGGCAGACTATTTGTTTTTTGATAAAAAATAGGAGAGGAGGCGTTTGCACAGGCAATATCGTAGCCGCTTCCGCCAAAAACTTTGTTGTTTAATTCAAAAGGATCAACATTTGCCCAGGCGGCAACATTGGTAATCATACTGGAACTGCTTCCTAAGCCCCAGTCTTTGTCAAACTCAATTTTTGAAAGTGCCTTTATTCCTTTTGATTCAGCTAGAAAGTTAGGGTTGATTTCTTTGCACATTTTTAGTATTTCCTGAATTTTTGCTGACTTTTCAGCATTACTGGTTTTAATAACTTTAAAGTTATTTAGATTAAACTCAGCATCAATCCAAAGTTCATTGGTATTCAAATAAGTTTTCCAGGAAATATTACCCGATGAAGTTTCTTCTATGATTAATGATTGCCCCAATTTTGTGGGTAAAGCAAGCGATTTGGCTCCATCAAGCACAAAATACTCAGCAGTTAAAAGAAGTTTTCCGTTGCTTTTAAAAGTGGATATCACTTTAGTCTTTCGCTACTTTCGTTTCGTTTTTGATGCCTCTCATTTTGCAGAATAAATCTACTACAGCACTATGGCTTACCACATGAGTTACGAAATGCTCTTTAATCTTTTCCTTTTCTTCATCCGTAGCTCCCAGTTGATTAAGGATATTCAACAAGTGCATTTTCATGTGACCTTTTTGAATACCCGAAGTAACCAATGAACGGATAGCACCAAAATTCTGTGCTAAGCCAACAGTTGCGGTAATTTCCATTAATTCTTTTGCTCCGGGATTTCCAAGCATTTCTAATGAAAACTTAACCATAGGATGAAGTTTGGTTAATCCACCTACTGTTCCTAAGGCCATTGGAATATCTATCCAAAAGGTAAACACACCATCTTCAATTTTAGCATGAGAAAGACTTGAATATTTTCCGTTTCTGGCAGCATAAGCATGTCCGCAAGCTTCTACAGCTCTAAAGTCATTACCTGTGGCGATTACCACAGAATCTATACCGTTAAAAATACCTTTGTTGTGCGTAGTGGCTCGGTAAGGTTCAATTTCAGCAATGCGAATGGCTTGTATAAATTTCTCTGCAAACTTTTGAGCAGGCATTTCATGCTTTGGGTCTTCCAGTTCTTCTACTTTACAGCTTACTTCTGTTCGCACGATACATTCAGGTGTGTAATTAGAAAGAATACACATTACTACTGTGATGTCCTTTTCTTCATCCGTAAATAAATCAGAATTAAAGATTTCTTCTCTAAGTGTTTTGGCAAATTCTTCTAATACAGAATTGATGAAGTTTGCGCCCATGCTGTCGCAGGTTTCAAACTTTGCCTCAATTTGATAATAGT
The DNA here is from genome assembly GCA_030426475.1 of Bacteroidia bacterium. Taxonomy (GTDB): domain Bacteria; phylum Bacteroidota; class Bacteroidia; order Flavobacteriales_E; family Vicingaceae; genus CALALS01. Next base: position 12,138 of record JAUHYR010000049.1, on the reverse strand, counting down.
TTGGCTCTTCAGCAGTTTTGTCTTTTAGTTGAATGTCTAAAATGCCACCGCCTCTTTCTTGCATGTTACGGGTAATAGAGATAGTATTTTTGTAAAAAACAGGAATCAATTCTTTAAAGAAAGCTTTTAGCTTTTCTCCATCACCTTTATACATAAAATGAACGTGACCGATTTTGGTTGTAGATAAAACCGTTGTTTTAAAACCACCTCTGTTTAACCAAAAGTTTGCTGATTTGGCTGCTGCTGCAACTACAGAGCTTTCTTCAATAGCCATTGGAATACAATAGTCTTTTCCGTTGATGAGAAAGTTGGGCGCAATTCCAAACGGAATGTAATAGTTGGTTATGGTGTTTTCGCTAAAATCATCATGCAGCTTCTGAAGCTCGGGATTAGTGTGCCAGTAGCTTTTTACAAAGTCAACTACCTTACCCGGTGAGTCAAAAAAAGTTTCGGCTATCCATTCAATTTTGCCGTTTTTAGAAAGCTTTGAAAAGCCTTTTATCTGTTTATTCATTGCTATGGTTTAAATCACTAAACTGTTTAACCTACGTATTTGTTTTACCGCTAGATTGGTTTTATGATTTTTTAACATCTGCAAAGGTATTCATTTGTTTAGGATTAGGCATAAAAAAAACGCCACTGAGGGCGTTTTTGATATAATATGGATAAAAGATTAGTTGCCGTTTTCGGGTTTCATGTCGTCTTCATTGATTTCTATTTCATCTAAAGGCATGTCAAATAAAGACTGGTCATCAAATTTCACATCACCCATTTCATCTTTAAATTCTTTATCTAACTCTTCCTCAGAAAACTGGTCGCTGTATAATTCATTATCTCCAGGCTCGTCTTTTATGTCGTTGTCTAAAGTTCCTTTATTAACCTGGATGGCCTTCCATGCATGCATTCTTGCTCTTCTGGAGTGATAAACGGCTTTTTGGTATAGACCTTTTCTGAATTTCATCCTGGCAAATTTTTGATAGTGATAAGCTTTTGCCAAATCACCAGTATAATTTCCGTTCTTTTTTACATAAATTCGGGCTTTCATAATACCTGCCGATGTTCTTTTTAGGTATCTGGCAGCACGTTGTTTATTTATTTGCTGCTTTTGAGCGATATGGTTGGCAACGACAGCTTTTTTAACTGCTTTCTTTTTTGCAGGGCGTTGTGCGTTGGTATTTACTGAAAATCCTATGATAGCTATAGATAGGAAGAAAATTTTGACTATGTTTTTCATGGTTTTTAGTTTTTAAGTTACAGGACTAAATTAGCAATTATCGTTCCGAAAATAGATTCTACTTCCCAACCACCTTCATTACGGTTCTTCTGTTTAAAGCTTTACCTTCTTCGGTGTTGTTGTCTGCAATTGGTTTGGTTTCACCATAGCCTTTGGAAGTTAGTCTTTCTTTGGCAATGCCGTTGTTTATTAAATAATCCATTACCGCCTTTGCTCTGTTTTGAGAAAGAGTTAAGTTGTCTTTATCACTACCTACATTATCGGTATGTCCACCAATTTCGATTTTTACATTGGGGTTTTTAGTTAAGAAGTCTTTGAGTTTTTCGAGTTCAGCAATAGATTTTGGCAGTAAATCGTACTTATTACTTTCAAAGAAAATATTACGCAATGCAATTTCTTCGCCTTCTTTAATCGGTTTAAGTAAGATGTTTTTCTCCATGGGTTTATCAATACTTGAGCTTGTAAACTCAAAATTCTCTGAATGGAAAAGATAGCCTTTGGCTTCAGCGGAAAGTGCATATTCGTAACCTGCTGTTAAACAAACTAAAAATTCTCCGGCAGCATTTGCCCAGGAAGTAGTTACCACATTTTGAGTAGCTACATCCACAATTTCAAATTTCCCTTCTACCGGTTTTTTCGTTTCGGCATCTAATAGTTTACCTTTCAGGTAAGTAATTTTTTCAGGGCGTAAATGCTCGGGCATCACAAAAGAGTAAAGGTCTAAACCACCAAATCCACCTTCTTTATCGGAAGAGAAATAAGCTAGTTCACCGTCAGCGGCTACCAACAAGCTACTTTCGTCATTGTAGGTGTTGATTGGATATCCTAAGTTTATGGGGGGTTGCCATTCTCCGTTTTCATCCATTTTACTCATGAAAATATCCAGTCCGCCCATCCCGGGATGACCGTCAGAAGCGAAGTAAAGTGTTTTTCCATCTGGATGAATTTGTACGTATTCTTCACGGAAAGGAGTGTTTACTTTATTGCTTAATTTTTCAGGAGTGCTCCAGTAGCCGTTATCTCCTAATTCACTTTTGTAAATATCATTGGTATAAGGACCGTTTCTGTAATTTCCTCTTACAAAATAAACAGTTCTTCCATCAGGGCTGAAAGAAGGCTGAGATTCCCAATTGCCTGAATTAACTGTCTTTCCCATGTTTTTAGGTAGGCTCCATTTTTCGCCATCCCATTGAGAAAAGAATAAATCACAACTGCCGTAGCCTGTTCTGTTTTCTCCGTAATTACCGTATAATTCACAAGCGGTAAAAATCAAAAGCTGACCGTTTGGAGAAAGGGAAGGAGCGCCTTCATTGTGTGGAGTATTAATTCCTCCGCCCATATTCATAGATGGTTGCCATTCACCATTAGCTGCTTTGCTGATGTAAAAGTCTTCATTAAAACCTGTGGGGTTTTGTTTACTTTTTAGTCTTCGGGTATAAATAAATGTTTCATTATCTGCTGAAACACAAGGGAAGTACTCATTCAAATCAGAGTTAATGGCTTGTCCCATATTTTTAATAGTGATGTCAACAGGTTTTTTAATAGCTTCCATGGCAAATTCGGCATCTACTTTAATTTTAATAGCACCATCCACCATTCTTCGGTTATCGTTACCCGATTTAATAAACATTTCGGCATATTTCTTAGCATCTTCGTATTCGCCCTTATTAATGGAATACATAGCTACCGAAAAGCTCATTGCAGATTTAGTATTTCCTGTTGCTTCAATCCCTTTCTTAAAGATGTCTTTGGCTTTGTCGTAATCCCTGTGGTCTTCGTAAATAGTACCTAACAATTCGTAAGCTTCCACAAATTTAGGGTCTTCTTCAATGGCTTCTTTCAAATATATTTCTGCCAATTCATCACTTCTTTGATTGAATTTTTCAAAGGCTTTATCAAATAGTTTTAAGGCTTTTTTGTTTTCGCTGGAATATTTTTGAGTCGGCTGTGAATGAATAGAGCAGCTCCAAAAGCTAAATACAAACAGTATCGGTAAGAAGATTCTCATGCTAAGGAATATTTAAATATTTATGAGTTTGTAATGAAATTTCCCATTGTGGGTGTTGCATTACAAAATCAATTATTAAAGGAGTAACGGTTTCTCGTTTGCTCCACTCGGGTTGAAGATACAATTTACATTCCTTACTCACTTTAGCGGCTTGTTCTTGTGCCCAAACTAAGTCATGTTGGTTGTAAACGATTACTTTCAATTCATTTGCTTTTTGGTAAACTTCTTCTTTCGGAAGCATAGTTTTCTTAGGAGACAAACAAATCCAGTGCCATGTTCCGCTTAACGGGTAAGCACCAGAAGTTTCAATGTGTGTTTGAAATCCTTTTTCGATTAATTTTTGGGTAATGTAATCCATGTTATAGATAAGTGGCTCTCCACCTGTAATAACTATTGCTTTTGCAGGATATTGTTGCGCATTAACAACAACAGCGTTTACTTCTTTTAACGGATGTATTTCAGGGTTCCAGCTTTCTTTCACATCACACCAGTGGCAACCTACATCGCAACCACCCACACGGATAAAGTAAGCGGCTTTACCGCTATGAAAACCTTCTCCCTGAATGGTATAGAATTCTTCCATAATAGGCAGCCATTCGCCTTTTTCCAATAAGGCTTTATTTTCTTTACTTAAAAATGATAGCTCCACAGTTATCCTCTGGTAAAAATAAGGTTGGTATCGGTAGAAAGTTTTTTGTTAAAAGAATATCCTTCACTATCAAAACCTTTTAGGTCTTCCACTTTCTTGATTTTATTTTTGATGATGTAATTTGCCATATAGCCTCTGCCTAATTTAGCATACGTCATAATGGATTTGTATTGTCCGTTTTTTAAGTCTTTAAATTCCGGTGTAATAATGTTTGCATCAATCAGCTTTGTATTTACGGCTTTGAAGTATTCGTTGGATGCCAGGTTAATGATTGTATTTGATTTTAATGATTTAAACTCTTCTTCCAGTTTTTTAGCTATTTTCTTTTCCCAGAATGCATAAAGGTTTTTGGTTTTAGCATCTACCGCATACTTGGTGCCCATTTCTAACCTGTAAGGCTGAATTAAATCTAAAGGACGTAACAGACCATAAAGTCCCGAAAGTAGTCGTAAGTGCTTTTGTGCAAACTCCAGTTGGGTTTTAGTAAAAGTTTCGGCTTCCAGACCTCTGTAAACATCTCCTTTAAAAGCAAGAATGGCTTGTCTGGCATTTTTTATGTTAAACGGAGTTTTCCAGGAATTGAAACGGTCATAATTTAGCTGAGCCAATTGCTCGCTAATTGCCATTAGCTTTTTAAGTTTTACAGGCTTTTCTTTTTTAAGCTTATTTACCAAAACCTGACTGTCTTTCAAAAAATCGGGTTGCGTAAAATCTTTTACTTTATTGGGGCTTTCAAAATCTAATGTTTTGGCGGGAGATAGAAGAATTATCATAAACTTACTTTAAACCACAAAGCTAATGAAATGATTTGTTTCTGTTTTAAATGACTTTAGATTTAACCGCTTTACTTTTTAACATGCCAATATTTATTAATTTGGCATCATCAAATCAATGGCTAAGTATATACCTATTCATTTTTACAAATCCTTTTTGGTAGGGGTAGTTGGTTTATTATTACTTGTAAATCCGGTATATTCCATTACTCAGGTTGATTCTCTTAGGAGTGAATTAGTAAGTCTTAACAAACAAAAACAATCCGTTGAACGAGATTACAAGTTGTCTCAATTGCTCAATACGCTTTCTGAAAAGATGTGGAAAGAGAACAACTTTAATCAGGCAATACATTATGCCACTATATCTCTGTATGTTTCTAAAACTTTGCCTGAAGACCAAAGACATCAACTAAATGCCTTATCATACAAGTATTTGGGTATTTGTTATTGGTTTCAAAATGCTAATGATAAAGCCATAGAGTATTATAAAAAAGCGGTGAAAGAATATGATGCAGTTGGTGATTTAGATGGTCTGGCTTCAGTTTACAATAACCTTGGTTTAGCCTATGACGATAAGTCCGATTATTCTAGTGCTATAAATTATCATTCTAAGTCCTTAAAAATTAGGGAAGAAATTAATGATAGAGCAGGTTTGTCCAGTTGCTATAACAATTTAGGCAATGTATATTATGTTATGGGTAATTATACCAAAGCCACAGAGAATTATTATAAAGCATTAAAAATTGATGAAGAATTTGATGATAAATCGGGAATAGCTTCTGATTTAAATAATATTGGTGTCATCTTGATTGATAACGGAGAGTATGACCGAGCTCTTAAAGTTTATTTTAAAACATTAACAATTCTGGAAGAATTGAACGATATAAACCGAATTGCAAAGGCTTATATCAACATTGGGTTGATTTATAACGAATTGAAGGACTACGATAATGCCACTACCTATTTTCAAAAAGCTTTAAAAATTAAAGAAGAGTTAAAAGATGATGTGGGAATTGCTTTGGCTTACAATAATTTAGGAGTGGTGTGTGGTGTGAAGAAGGATTTTATAAAAGCACTGGACTATTATATGAATGCCTTGGCTTATATGGAAAAAGGCGGTGATCTCCATGGCGTATCTATGGCCAATAACAATATCGGTTTATTGTTTATTAAGCTAAAAAACTACCCTGAGGCTAAAAATTATTTAGATAGAGGATTGAAAATAGCTGAGCAAATTGAAAATAAAGATATGGTTATGCAGTCTTTTCATTCTTTATCTTTATTGGATAGTGCAAAGGCAAATTGGAAGGATGCTTATCTTAACCTGAGGCTTTATAATATTGCCAAAGATTCTCTCTTTGATGAAAGTAAAAGCCGTCAAATGGCAGAGCTTCAGGTGAAATATGAGAATGAAAAAAAGGAGCAGCAAATTGAGTTACTGAATAAAGACAAAGAGCTTCAGCAAGCTGTGGTTACCAAACAAAAAAACACCATTTATTCTGCGGTTTGCGTGTTGGCTTTGGTTTTACTCTTCTTATGGTTTGTGTTTAATCGTTTAAATATTACCAAAAAGCAAAAAGCACTTATTGAAGAACAAAAAGCAGAGGTGGAGTTGCAAAAATTAAAAGTGGAAGAAGCTCATATTCAATTGGAAGAAAAAAATAAAGAAGTAATGAGCAGCATTCGTTATGCCAAACGAATTCAGCAAGCTTTACTTAAAGAAGAGGAACAACAAAGTGAGCATTTACCGGAGCATTTTGTGGTGTTTAAACCAAAAGACATCGTAAGTGGAGATTTTTACTGGACACTTGAAAAGGAAAACCATCTTTATCTGGCGGTTGCAGACTGTACGGGACATGGTGTTCCCGGAGCTTTTTTAACCATGTTGGGTACCAGCTTTTTAAATGAGATAAATGCGGTAGACAAACTGCTTTCTCCTGCTGAAATTTTAGATGATTTACGTAGAAGATTTATTAAAGAGCTTTCGCAAACGGGTGCAGATGGTGAAAGCAAGGACGGGATGGACATTTCATTGCTGTGTTTGAATTTAAAAACGAATGAATTACAATGGTCCGGAGCGAATAATCCAATTTTTATTATTTCGGAAGGAGAATTAAATATCACTAAAGCAGACAAACAGCCTATCGGTTTTTCTCATAAAATGACTCCTTTTACCAACCATAGTATTCAATGTAAAAAGAGTGACTGCGTATATCTTTTTTCTGATGGTTATGCTGACCAATTTGGTGGTGAAAAAGGGAAGAAGTACAAGCAAAGTTCCTTTAAGGAAAAACTACTGGAGATATACACTAAATCAATGGCTCAACAAAAGCAATTGCTTGAAGATACCTTTGATGAGTGGAAGGGAGAGTACGAGCAGGTAGATGATGTGTGTGTGGTGGGTATGCGTTTGTAAACTTTTCCTTGTCGTAAGTTCATTTTATCAAAAAGAGATTAAAGAAAATTTAGTTAATTGATGAAATAACCATAGCTAATGGCGGAAGAGGCTAAGAGATTGTCGGCTTTGGCTAACCGTTAGCCGACCGAACCTAACCGAAAGCCTAAAGGGGCAATGCACATTGCCTAAGAGACCAAACCGTAAGCCTCTTTAACCTTAATGATAGCCAAACAGACCAAACCACATTGCCTCAAGGGGCTTAGGCTAAGCCCCCTTCATCTTAGCGTTAGCCCTTTGAACCTAAGCGATAGCTTCAAGCACCAATGCTTATTGGTTAATTGAACAAATGGATTGCTTAAAGAGACAATAAGTTTGGGTAAGCAAACAAAATTGTTGGTAAACGCCACTAAAATAAGGGTAATGCGAGCTTACTTTTTGCTATAATCGACAGAATTAGCAAGTTGTCCGTTTTTGTCATAGTAAAACCAAACACCTGTTTTCACTGATTTTCTTTCTATTCCTTCAAAAGTTTCCCACTCACCGGTGTCGTAATTTATTTCTTCAAAACGATAAGGAACTTCAATGACTGTGTATTGTCCTTTTATCTTCGGGAAGATAGGTTCATTGTCAAATGCGTAATAAACAGTGAATTCTCCGTCTATTTCTGAGTGGTTGTTAAAATTTATCACATATATTTCTTCACCCACTTTCTCTTCCCATTCACCTTTTTTGCTGTTATAATCAAATTTTCCTTTAATGGTAGGGAAGCTATTTTTAATGTCATCATACTGTTTGTAATTGCCATGCAATATATCTTCATTCCACTCTACCACCTGGATGATAGCAGTATCTTTATTAATCACTTCATTATAATAATCTCCGTAAGTATTAAACGTATCTCTATGAAACTGTTTGAGTATGGTAGCTTCAAGTTTTATATTGCCACTTTCAAAGTATTCTTTGTGGATTCTCACAGTGTCGTTTAACTCTGTTACCTCAATACTCTTATTTCCATTTTTCCAATACGTAATGCCTGTATCAACCGGAAAAATATATTGGTCGATATGTGTCGTGAGGTTTTGGATATAGTAGATTTTAAATGTGGGTAGAGTGTCTTCTTGTGCCTTACAAATCAGGAGTGAAGAGCAAAAGAAAAACATGAAAATGTATTTTATAACACTGACTTGCATAGTGATGTAAATGTAGTGAAAGCTTTTTAAATAATGATTTGTTAATCAGTAATTTCTGCTATTTTTCTATCATGAACTTTTGATAAAAGCAGAAGAGCCGAAATGGCTCCGATAGTGGCATAAAGCATATCGGCTTGAGTGTCCCAAATATAACCTTGTGTGCCTAAAAATGAATCGGCCGATTCACCTGTTAACTCTGAAGCAAGCCATTCAATAAACTCATATACAACGCTAATGGCCATGCAGGTGGTAACAATAAAAAAGTTGAGCCAGGCTTTGCTGTTTACCACCTTTTTTCTGATTAATATTTCACGGGCTATCATAGCAGGAATAAACCCCTGAGCAAAGTGACCTACTTTATCGTAGTTATTTCTTGTCTGCTCAAAAGTTTCTTTAATCCAATCGAAAAAAGGAACTTCGGCATAGGTATAATGTCCTCCAACCATGAGTATAACGCAATGGATAAATATGAGAAAGTAAACCATTTTAGTAAATGGAAATCGTTTATAGGTAAGGATTAAAATAGCTACGCCCAGTATAGCGGGTATAACTTCCAGAAACCATGTAAAAAGGTCGTAAGGGTTGATTGCCGACCAAACAAAAACAATAGAAAATAAACTCAGGAGTGTAATTAAGAACTTCATCTATTTTTTTGAGTCAGTTAAAATGTCGCAATTTGGAAGAAGGGCTTTTAAAATATCCAGTTGGTAATCGTTAATGCTGTTGCCTCTTAAATCCAGATAACGAAGTTTAGTGAGATTAGAGATGTTCTCACTTATGCTTTCTAATTTGTTATTGCGTAATGACAAATGTTCCAGATTGTACAATTTAGTTATCTCTTCCGGAAATACAGTAAGCTGATTATTGTCTAGCGTAAGATGTGTTAACTGACTCATACTGCTTATTCCTTCAGGAATGGTAGTTAGTTTACAATTATAGAACTTTAACTTTTTTAGTGAGGGAAAGCCGCTAAGGTTTTGTGGCAATACTAAGCTAGTGTTTTCTATATGTAGTTGCGAAAGGTTTTGAAGCTTGGTTATATTTTGCGGAATTTTAAAACTGTCCGAAGCATTATCAACAATATTTATTGTTTTTAGGTTTTTTAAATACCCTATGCTTGAGGGCAACGAATCCAGTTTTGTATCACTTAACGATAAATACATCAGGCTTTTCATATAGCCAATTTCAGTAGGAATGTAGCTAATGGGATTTTTGCTTATGCTAAGCTTAATGAGACTTTTTAAACCCTCAATTTCTTTTGGCAAAGCAGTAAGGTAATTATCTTTTAAAACAAGTGTTTGAAGATATTCTAGCTTGTTTATTTTGTGAATTGATTTATTTAAGTCTTCTACTTCGCTTTCTAAAAAATAAGCTTTATCTGCATTTTTTAATGCCTGTTTAAATTCCGTAAAATGATTGATTTGTCCAAAAACTGTACTGACAGCCAGTACGAACAAATATGTCAAACACTTTTTCAAGCTTTTACTTCTTGTTTAATATTGTAAAGAGTTTGTGTAGGGAAGGCAAATTCCAATCCGGCTTCATTAAACTTGGCGAGTATGTCTGTATTCATAATGCTTTGCGTATTAAAAATATCCGCTTCTTTTTTAATGTAGTAGATGAAAGTAATTCCCAAAGAAAAATCTCCGAAAGTGGTAAATGAAATAAGTGTATCTTCTGTTATTAAGTCACTATGGCTATTAGCAATTTCTTTAAGGATTTGCATGGCTTTTCCCATTTGCTCAGGTGAGGTGTCGTAAGTTAAACCTAATTCTAAAACTACTTTTCTTGTGGGTTCAGAGCTCACATTCTCTACGGCATTTCCTATAAAAAAGAAGTTGGGAAGTGTTACCAGTCGTCCTTCCAACGTTCTGATTTTGGTGCTTCTGATGCCAATATCTTCAACAATTCCATCGTAATCATTTATTTTTATTCTATCCTTAATCAAGAAAGGTTTATCGGTGAAAACGGTAATTCCACCAAAGATGTTTTCTACAAAGTTTTTAGCTGCCATGGCTAAAGCAATACCTCCAATACCAAGCCCTGCAATAAGTGCAGCTACATCATAGCCCGCATTGTTTAAAGCCACAATAATTCCAACACTCCAAAGTCCAATGGTTACTACTTTTTTGATGACAGGTAAAAGATGGTCGTCTAAATCACTTTCCGTTTTTTGGCTCATGGGAACCAGATACTCTTCTACAAGAGCATTAATAATTCTTACCACTAACCATGTGGCATTAATAATAATAAGGACATGATAAACTTTATGGATAAAGTCTGCAACAGCTTCTGTTTTGTTTAAGCTCTCCATTCCCAGATAAAACCCAAAAATTGCAATTGCAAAAATGATGGGTTCTTCCAGCATGTCAATTAAAATATCGTCAAGCCTTGTTTTGGTTTTTTCAGTAGCTCTTTTTATGGTTTTGCCAATTACCCAGTATAGAAACTTAGCCACTACTATGCCTCCTGCAATATAAATGGCAGCAATCAACCAATCTTCAACCGTGTTTAAATAATATTGTTTGCTTAAAATCTCTCTCATCTTTGTAATTTTTTACAAAAATAACATTTCAAAATAGTTTGAGAAAAGGCTAAAAACAGGCTTTATTGAATAACTATCTGATGCTGTGTTGAGTTGCTTGAATCATCAATTTTTATGATGTAGTTTCCTGTCGGTAAACTTCTAATATCTTTTGAAACAGTATTGTTTCCTTTTAATAGATGAACATTTTCTTGATGGATGATTTTTCCTTCAATGTTTATTAATGACCATTTTATGGTTTTGCTTTGCGAAGCATTAATCTGAATGTTAATTATTTCTTTAGTAGGGTTGGGATATACTTTTACCGTATTTCCATTTTCTAGTTGGCTAATAGATAATGACCATAAAAGCAGTTGCCCGTCAGATGTGTTTTGAGAGACTAATCCGGCTCCGTTTTCTGTTCTTACACTTATATAATAAGTAGTGCCAATAGTTAAAGAAGGAGTGATGCTAAAGGAGTTGTTTAATCCATTGTTTGTCCAGGCAACAATGTTGCTGTCTCCATAATTATCACCAATGGCATACCAATAGGTAATAATTCCTGAATTAGTATCAGTGCTTAATATCCAGTTAGCTTCAATTTGACTTTGTGTATAAAAGGTGTCAATATCAGTATTATTGCCATCAAAAACGATAACTGTATCCGGGTTGGTCCAATCAATGTTTACATCTAAACTGGCAATAGTAGATATGTTTTTCATTGAATCGGTTACTATTGATTTAACTCTGCAAGATGGGGTAGTAGGGTTGAAGTTTTCGTAAGGTGCATCCATGTTTTGTCCAACGGTAATTAAAGCAGTATTTCCTCTAGCTTTATAAACTTTTAGATTGTTTACAGTGTACTTGCAGTTCCCTGAACGGAAAGAAATATGTTTGCCACCTGATAGAGGGGATGAATCTGTCCATGAGGCAGAAAGTTTATTGTCAGTATAAACATCTATTTCACCAGTGGTTTTATTATAAATTACTTTTACATCATACCACTGATTTGGATTTAAAGTATATGGAATATCTTCTTCTAAGGTAAAGACATCATTTACTACTTTATATATCTGAATTTTATTGTCGTCAGCTCTGTACCAAACGAAATATGAATTTCCTCTATTAGTTAACTGCACAGAGTCACACATAAAATGAAAGCCGGCTCTTCGGTTAGTACCAAGCCCGTCAATATTTAACTGCCAGTGATATAAATAAGCATTGGTGTTATTCTGATTTAATGCAGCATAAATATTTGTGTTGGATAAGTTTTCATCGGTTTGTTGTAATAAACCGCTATTGTTTATCCAAGTTCCGGTATTGCTTGTCCAGTCAGGATGTATGATTGTTCCATTAAAGTTG
>JAUHYR010000130.1 GCA_030426475.1 Bacteroidia bacterium | reverse complement strand
GGAGAAATGGGGGAGGAAATAGGCAAATCATCTGCTGTAAAAATATTAATTGATCATCATCAGGAACCGGAGGACTTTGCTAAATTTCAATTAACCAAAACTACAGCTTCTTCTACCGCAGAGTTAATTTATGAGTTTGTTGAAAACCTTGAGTGGTTAAGTTCAATTGATAAAATTTCAGGAGAATGTATTTATACAGGTTTATTGACCGATACAGGCTCTTTTCGCTTTCCCTCAACTTCAAAGAGAACACATGAATTAGTTGCTTCATTAATGGATAAAGGTGTTATTCCTTCAGAAGTGTACCAAAGTGTATTCGACACTTCATCTATTAACCGACTAAAACTATTAGGCTATACACTTTATGAAAAAATGGAAATTTTACCAGATTATCATGCCGCTATTATTGGGTTAAGTTTGGAAGAGTTAAATAAATATAACTTTCAAAAAGGAGATACGGAAGGATTTGTTAATTATCCTTTAAGTGTCAAAGGTATTCAGTTTTCTGCATTTATAAGTGAAAAGGAATCGGGTAAAGTGAGGATATCGTTTCGTTCAAAAGGAGATTTTGATGTAAATAAATTTGCAAGAGCTCATTTTAATGGCGGTGGACATATTAATGCTGCAGGAGGAAGTTCTGACCTATCGGTAGAGGAAACAATAAATAAAATAAAAGAGATTTTGAGTAGTTATAAGTAAGATGACTAAAAGGCTTAGTTATATAATATTATTAGTTGTCCTTTCTGGAAGTTGCCAACCTGAGAAAGAAGTTAAAGAAGTTGATTACTCTCAAATGCAGGAATCGTTGTTAGAAAGCAACAAACAAGCTGCTAAACTGGAAAATGAACAAATTGAGCAATATATCAAAAGAAGACAATGGGATGTAGTTTCTACAGGAACAGGCTTAAGGTATTTTGTTTATCAAAACGGAACTGGTGTTCAAGCAAAAGAAGGGAATGTGGTAAGTGTGTTTTTTACCATTAGCTTACTGAATGGTAAAATATGTTACACAAATGTCGGAAGTGATAAACCTGAACAGTTTATTGTCGGGCATGATGATGTAGAGAGTGGATTGCATGAAGGAATTCAACAATTAAAAGTGGGTGATAAAGCAATGCTTATTATCCCTTCACATCTGGCGCATGGCTTAGTGGGCGATTTAAATAAAATTCCTCCTCAGTCAACTATTATTTACGATATTGAGTTAGTAGCTGTTAGGTAATGCATCGTTTAATTTTTATTTTAATTCTTCCGTTTGCTTTTTCATGTAAAAATGATGGTTATACTACTTACTCTGATAACTTACGGTATAAACTACACGCTTTTGGTAATGATGTTGAACTTCAATTTACTAACTATTCAGTGGTTAAGTTTTATCCCGACTCAGGTAAATCGTTTGCCGAAATATTAGATTTATCCATACCGTCACCATTAAATGAGTATTTAAAAACAAGCTATTTGGATGATAGTGTTAGCCTAATTTTAAAGGATACAATATTATTTGGAAACGATGAAGTTAAACTTACTATAAAAGTGATAGATATTCTTTCGCAAGAGGAATTTGATAATTTACGGTCAGAAGAAAAGGAAAAGTACTTGATTAGAAAGTTTACTAGTAATTATGATTTTAACGACCAGAAATTGAACTGGAAAATAGGCTTATTGGAATATGAGCCTTCCGGAGATACTACAAAAGTGGTTTGTGGAAGAGAAATAGCTCTGCGATATGAAGGAAGTTTAATCAATGGTTTAACTTTCGATTCTAATATACAAGATACTTTGCCGTTAGAATTTCCCTTTTGTAGTGATAATCAAGTTTTAATAGGTATTGAGAAGGCAATAGACCAAAAATTCTTGAATGACAAACTAAAAATTATTATACCTTCGCAGCTGGCTTTTGGAAAAAACGGTTCTGTAAATCAAATCGTTCCACCTTATGAGCCGGTTATTTATCAATTAAAAATTGCAAATGTTTATGTTCAAAAAAATGAAATCAATTAGCTTATTAGCTATTAGCGCATTAGTTTTAGTTTCTTGTGGTGGTGAACCTCAAAAGTATGAAGGATATACCGATATGGGAAACAATCTTTATGTAAAGTATTACTCTCAAAATGCTGAAGGAAGAAAAGTAGCAGCCGGTGACAGAGTACAATTAAACTTAGAATACAAAACCGTTGGAGATTCTGTGTTATGGACATCTGCCGGAATAGGAAGACCATTTTTGTTAAACTCCGAAGACAAATTTTACAAAGGTTACATTATGGAAGCCATTTTAGGAATGGCTGAGGGAGATAGTGCTTCATTAATAACTTCTGCCGATTCATTTTATACTTATGTGTTACAGCAACCATTACCTCAAGGTTTAGCTGTGGGTAGCGATTTAAAATTTGATTTAAAAGTAGTTCAAACAAGAACTACCGAAGAGCTACAAGCTGAATTTATGAAGAAAGAAGAAGAGCAAGCAGTTAAAGAAGATGAAATTATCAAAAAATATTTAGCTGATAACGGTATTACTGCTGAGCCAAGTATAAGCGGTTTATATTACATTGAAGAAGTAAAAGGCAAAGGTCCTAAAGCGGAAGCAGGTAAAATGGTTTCTGTTCACTATGAAGGAACTTTACTTGACGGTACTAAGTTTGATTCATCTTACGATAGAGGAGAGCCAATTGAATTTCCTTTAGGAACAGGAAGCGTAATAAAAGGTTGGGATGAAGGTATCAGTAATATGACTGTTGGAACCAAAGCCACTTTAATTATTCCTTCATTTTTGGCTTACGGGAGTCAACAAAGAGGTCCTGTTATTGCTCCTTATTCAATCTTAAAGTTTAAGGTTGAATTAGTAGACGTGAAGTAATTTGGTGTAATTGTTGCCAAGACTAGGCAACAACTATAAATTTATAGCATGAGATATTTAACAATTCTATTAATTTGTTTCCTACCCTTTGCCGGATTTTCACAAAAAGAAAAGAAAGCGAAGAAGGAAAAAAAATCTAAACAAGTGAGTAAAGTTGGTAAAACCTATACAACAGAGTCAGGATTAAAATATACTATCCTTAAAGAAGGTGATGGAGCAAGAGCCAAGGCGGGAGATAAAGTAAAAGTACATTATGTTGGTCGGCTAACAAATGATACTGTATTTGACAGTTCGGTTGCCAGAAACCAACCATTTGAATTTGAACTGGGAGCGGGAAGAGTAATAAAAGGTTGGGACGAAGGTGTAGCTTTAATGAATGTTGGCGATAAAATGACATTTGAAATTCCTTCTAACCTTGGATATGGTACTCAATCCGTTGGGAAAATTCCTGCCAACTCTACTCTAATTTTTGATGTAGAATTGTTAGCTATCAAAGAGCCTATAAAAAAAGCAGATGTTAGCGGAAAGGATACTATTGTTACTGAGTCTGGTTTAAAGTATGTGAAGATTACAGAAAACAAATCCGGTCGTCAAGTGCAAAAAGGTGATAAGGTAAAAGTACATTATTCAGGCTTTTTGGTAGATGGAAAAATGTTTGATAGTTCTGTTGAAAGAGGTCAGCCTTTTGATTTAATGATTGGGAAAGGAATGGTGATAAAAGGTTGGGATGAAGGTTTAACTTATTTCAGAGAAGGAGAGAAGGGACAACTTATCATTAAGCCGGAATTAGGCTATGGTGAAAGAGGTTATCCACCTGTTATCCCTGCCAATTCTACTTTAATAGTTGATTCTGAAATTGTAAAAGCAGAAAAAGGTCCTGAGCCTCCAAAGCCTTTTGATGTTAGCGGTAAAGATACTATTGCTTTATCCTCAGGTCTTAAGTATATCAAGCTGAATGAAACTACCGGAATTCAGCC
>JAUHYR010000048.1 GCA_030426475.1 Bacteroidia bacterium | reverse complement strand
TGGGCTAAAGAGTTGGTAAATAATGATACAGTTGCTTTTATGTGTCCTAAATATAAAGCTATAGGTATAGGAACAAGGCAACCACTTGGTAAGCTACATGTAGCAGACGGAAATGCTTATTTTATGAATAAAATTGGAGTTGGAACAACTTCACCAAATGCGCAGCTAACTGTTCACACCAGTAATATTGACAACCCATGTATAGCGTTAAGTGCATCTCAAACAGGGGTGCAAGGGGATTTAACTTATTTTGAAGCAGGACAATTAATTTCATTACTGAGGTTTGATAAAGATGCTAATGGTGCAACTTTAACTTTTGATGACAGAACAGGAACACAACCATTGGAGCGCTTTAAAATAAGCGGAAACGGCACGTTATATGCCAGAGAAGTGAAAGTTACCTTAAACACTTTCCCTGATTATGTTTTTGAAAAAGACTACAATAGACTTTCGCTTTTTGAGTTAGAAGAGTATATAAATACTCATAAACATTTACCAAACATACCTACTGCAAAAGAAATAGAAGAAGATGGCATAGGTGTAGGAGAATTACAAATAAAAATGATGGAAAAAATAGAAGAACTAACGCTTTATATTATTGAGCAAAACAAAAAAATAGAAACACTAGAAAAAAAAGTAAATGACTTAACTAAATGATTAGGAGTATTTTTTACATATTAATTTGCATTTTTATAAGCTTCTCCTGTAAAAAGTATGAAGAAGGACCATTAGTTAGCTTTAGAACAAAAAATAAAAGAATACAAGGAAGTTATAATATTAATGAATTTAAAGTAAATGGAGAAGATAAACTTATTGAATTGCAGAGTTCAGGAGCAGATGGTACTTATGAATTTTTAATAGTGGATGGTGATAATTATATTATTAATAAATATATAAAAGGAATGGATCCCATAAGATCAACTTGGAGATGGGGAGAAAAAAAAGAATATATTGCTTTTGGCCCCAAACATACACCTACTTACGGTGTAATTGGATACAGTGCAACTTGGACAATATTAAAGTTAACTGATAAGGAAATGAAACTACACTCTAATTTTATTGATGATAAAAGTTACATCGTAAATTTTAAAAAAATAAAATGAGGTTTTCCCTGCTCATAATAATTTTGGTTCTTTTTTCGGGCTGTAGAAAGTATAAAGAAAATAAAGGATTGATTCTTTCCTCAAGAGAAAAAAGAATTGCAGGAGTCTATCAGTTTGAAAGTTTAAGCCTTAATAGTCAAGATTATTTGCCCTTACTTCAACAAGATTCTTCTTATTGCACTATTCAAATAAATACGCTAAATGAAAACCCTGAAAATACTGTTGTATACAGATATTCATTTGGGAAACAAGATCGTTCTTATTGGGAATTTGGCGGAGATGCAAAGATTGTTTTTGGTGGAACTTATTATAAAGTTGTAAAAAATGGATTGAATCCATTAGGTAAGGATTTTAGTGTTTGGGAAATTAGTAAGCTAACTAAAGAAGAGCTAAAAATGAGTAGACAAAAAAATGATTCGTTATGGGAAATTACATTAAAAAAACTGTAGCTATAATTTTTATATTATGTAGCTTTTCAGCAGTTGAAGTTTCAGCCCAACTTACTACTCAACAGAACTATGATAATTTGTATAAATATTGGTATTATCGTTTCAGACTAAAAAATGATTTTTTAAAAGTAGGCAATTGTCAAGGTTGTGGTATTCCGGCATCAGAAAGGTATAATTTTAAAACTAATGAATTAAACTGGGGAGACTCTCCTTCACAGTTAGCATACTATATTGGTGTTTTGGCCACAGAATATAAATTGCTAAGAGATAACAATTTAGATTTAACTCAAACCGGCTATGAATTAATGTTGGCTTTAAAAGCCTTAAAAAGGATAGATTATACTGCTGAAAGTTATTTTGGAGGAAGCAATAATGTAAACGGATTTCTTTTACGAGACGATGTTCCATGTGATTTTTTGCAAAACAACTCAGCCCATTTTAATTCAGAATGTACCGAACACGTGAGTTATTATAAAAATAATTCTGCATTGCAAACTAGTTCAGATTATTGCAATGGACTTAAACCTCCAACTCCAGAAAATCCCACCCCTGAAAAAATAAATGAATTTAGTCAAGACCATGCTACTCAAATTTTGTTTGGGTTAGCTTTAGTAAAAGGCTGTATAAATTCATCCGATAACTACAATGGTTATTATTTTTTAGCAGAAGCACAAAATCTAGCAACTAAATTAGTTAAGTGGATTCAGAATGCTCCTGGTGGCTGGAATAAAAGATGGATAATAGAAAACGCTGTAACTGGTGATCCAGTTGATAGAGGTTCAAAAGCATACGCTATGGCTTTTGGTTTTGCTAGTGCAGCTTGCTTCATAAATGGAAAGGGTAAACTATGTAGTGATTTTCATGATATATATACATATAATGGAGCTGGCGGTGGTTTTTGGTTATGGAAAATGTATTTATTTTTTGGAGTACCATCTATAAATTGTTCTGCTTTATTCCCCAAAGCCTCTAGTGCGCTAAACACATGTACAGATAGTTATATGCCATTAACTTTAGCTGCAATTGGTAATAGCTCTTATACCGTCACTAGCATAGGACCTTTGCTTGGTGTTCCAAATACTTCCAACGCAATGTATAAAGCTTTTGTTCAAGATTTCCAACACCTACCACTTACATGGGCTTTTTTGTATGGAAAAAATTTAAAAAATCAACTTGGTCAGGCTGGACCATTGTTTCAGCCTTATATTGAGTTTTTACTCAACGATGCCCCTTGTGAAGGTCCATGGTACTATGCAGATACTGCAACAAATAACTATTTGTCTCCTTCATATGAATGGTCAACCAAATCAAGATTTTTACATCCACATAAAAGAGGCTACTATCCTTACACAAAAAAAAATCCTGGCGAATATAATGGATTAGATTACATGTTATACCACAATTTATATTATCTAAATTATGGAGGCAGTAATAATTTAATAACCCCTGTAAATTTAGAAGACAGAATAGTTAGAGGTGTTTTTCCTATTAATTTATTTGGTTTTCAATTTGGAAGTAAACAAAGACCTGCTTTATATGAAGCAATAAATACAATAACTTCTGATGCAACTTTAAACCCCAATGCAGATGTTACTTTTAAAGCTGGGAAAGAAATTACACTGTCATCTGGATTTACTGCTACAATTGGTTCGGAGTTTCATGCTTTCATTGAGTCTTATAGTTGTTTTAATACAAGAAGAGAATCTAATGATTCAGCTAAAAAGTATTTCAATGATTACTCTTATATTGGAATTCATAATCACATAGGTAATGTAAGTAACGTAGATTCTGCAAAAGAATCTCAAATAGTTCAGGAACAAATTGATATTAGTGTTTTTCCCAATCCCACCAATAACAATTATCATATAGTTTTCTCATTAAGCAAGGTTTCAACTGTTGAAATAAATTTAACTGATTTAAACGGAAGAATAATTAAGCAACTTACTAATCAAAAATATGCGGAAGGTTTTCATGAACTAAGTTCAGATGCTTCTGAGCTTACAAATGGTGTTTATTTAATTCAGTTTAAAAGCAGTGAGCTTAATAAAGTAATAAAATTGGTGGTGAACAAGTAAGCTCTTATTGCTATTTGGTCATTTTGTTCAATAAGGAATAACATATATTTTTCCTTTCTTTGCACTCAAAATGTCCACCAAACAAATCATAAGCTATAGCATTGGTATTTTAGTAGCTGCCTACTGGATAATGGCAGGCGTATTTAATTTGCTGGAGCTGGAGTTAGTAGAATATAAAATAGTGGAGCTGGGTTGGAGTGAATGGCTTTCTACTCCAATTATTACAAGAGTTTTTATCGGTTATTTTTTTGGCTTGGGTGGTTTGTTTATCATTGGCTATAACCACAAAAAGGCAATGAGCTTGCTTTCTCTTTTCTTTGGTTTAGTAGTGGCAACAGAATATTTTTTATCCAATGAAGAAAGTATTATTACCAAAAATTTGTTAGATATAACGGGTAATGCTGTTATAGATATTAATCTTTTAGCAGTAACTATTTTACTTTCATTAAGCTTATTACTTTTAGAAACCGTCAAGCCTCTTTTCTATTTTAAGTGGATGTATGCTATTTTACCTGTTGTGGGTATTGTAACGGTGTATATCTTAAACCCTGTTTTTCCTATGCACTTAACAGATAGCCTTGAATTTGAAAATGGAAAAATAGAAGAACAGTATTTTGAAACAGAAGAAGAAAAGCAAGTATTGTCAGAAATAAAAACAGGCGAGAAGCTAATTATGTTTTTTAGCACCAGTTGTGGACACTGCGCTTTGGCGGCACAAAAATTAATGATTGCTAAAAGAGCCGAAAACTTTCCGGCTATTAAAGTGTTTTATTTTGGCCCGGAAGAAGAAGTAGAATTGTTTCATGAGCATACAAATACTAATTTTGACTACTTTGTTTTTTACAAAACTGATTTGTTTAAAATGACAGAAGGTTCTGTGCCTTATGCTAAGCTAATGAAGGATGGAGTAGTCTTAAAAAATTGGTCTGGAGGAGAGTTTAACTACAAAGTACTACAAAATTTAACCGAGCAAAAATATTTTAAGGAGTTGAGAAATGAATAAAGAAGAAGTATTAAAAGCATTGTCATTCGTTACCGATACTGTTTCCAAAAAAGACATTGTGGCTGCTGAGTTAGTAAAAGATGTAGCTATTGACGGAAATAATTTATCGGTGGTTTTAGAAGTTGCCAGTCCAACCATGCACTATAAAAAAGCAATGGAGGAAGCTTGTCAACATCAGATAGAACGGTTTTTAGGAAAAGAAGTAAAACTTACGGTTGACTTTCAAACCAAAGAAACGCCTGTAGCGGAAACAAAATCAAATCCGTTACCTAATGTAAAAAATATTATTGCAGTTGCATCAGGAAAAGGTGGTGTAGGTAAATCAACGGTTGCTTCTAATCTAGCAGTAGGTTTAGTAAAAAAAGGATTTAAAGTGGGCTTGGTTGATGCGGATATTTACGGACCGTCTATTCCTACTATGTTTGATGTGGTTAAATCAAGACCAGTTCCTGTTGAGGTTGACGGAAAATCGTTAATCCAGCCTATAGAAAGTTATGGCGTAAAAATGCTGTCAATAGGATTTTTTGCTGACCCTTCACAGGCTGTAGTTTGGAGAGGCCCAATGGCAAGTAAAGCCTTAACACAAATGTTTACCGAAGCACACTGGGGCGAATTAGACTTTATGATTATTGATTTGCCTCCGGGCACGGGAGATATTCATCTTTCATTGGTGCAAACTTTGCCGGTAACGGGAGCAGTGGTGGTAAGTACGCCACAGCAAGTGGCTATAGCGGATGTAAAAAAATCAATCGGTATGTTTGCTTTACCGCAAGTTAATGTTCCTGTGTTGGGTTTGATAGAAAACATGGCTTATTTCACACCTGAAGAATTGCCCAACAACAAGTATTATATTTTTGGTGAGAGTGGAGTAAAATCACTTTCGGAACAAATGGAAATTCCTTATTTGGGAGAAATTCCTATTGTTCAATCTATCAGAGAAGCGGGAGATGCAGGCCGTCCGGCAGCCATGCAAGAAAATACAATTGTTTCAAAAGCATTTGAAAAAGTAGTGGAAAACACAGTAGAACAAGTAGTGAAAAGAAACAAAAACCTTTCTCCTACTGAGATTGTTCAAATTACAACCATGGCAGGTTGTAGCGCTGTTTAGTCAGCCAACTTTCCTTTTAACCATTCCGAATAATCTACCACATCATTTTCTTTATCAGAAGAATAAGTTTTAATATATTCTTTACTTTCGGTAACTAATGAATCATTTAACTCAAAATCATTTTTTGTCCATTTTTGAAGAATAGAAATCAGTTCTTCTTCTTTTTCAAACTCTTCTTCGCTAAGTAAATTTTTGTATTCACGCCTCACCTGATGAATAAGATGTTCGGTATATTCATCGTCTTTTTCTTCAAACCAAATCAATATTTCTACAATGGAGATTTTTAATTGAAATGCTTGATTTAACTCTTTAAAGCTTTTGTGTAGTTTAAGTGAAGAAATATTTTTTCTGGCATTTTTAAATTCTTTTAAATCGAAATACTGTACTGCTAAATTCAAATAAATAAATACGGTAAACACCGGAAGTTTTTGAATAGCCTTTTCCTCTTTTGCTTTTAAAAGAATGGAAACAGCCTTACGTTTGTCAACCACTGAATAGTTTATTACCATTGCATTGTAGTAATAAAACAAGTACTTATCGTAAAGCAAAGAGTTATGCTCTTTCATGGCATCGTGAAGTAGTTCGGTATAAATTAGTGATTGCTTAATATCCCCAATCTTAAATAAAGAATTGGCCAAATAAGTGAGCATTTGCAACTTGGTTTCATGGTTGTTTTTGTTAAACAATCCTTCTTTGGTAAACTCTTTATAGGTTTTAGAAAGATATTTTTCAAGTGATTTGTAATCGGCTTGTTGTAGTAAAATTCTACTGATAGCATGATATATTTTAAACCTAAGTTGCGCACTGTTTGCAATGCTTTTGTCTTCAACATACTTATCTATTTTCTTTTGAAGGAAGTCGGTAATCTCTTTGTCTTTTTTTCCAAAGTTTTGCGATGTTTTTATTTGATAAATCAACACAGCTAAAACGTCTTCAATCTCTCTTATTTGCTTTAGCTTTTTGTCATTTTCTTTTCGTTTTTCTATGAACTCTACCGGATTGATGGAAAGCATTTCATGCGACAGTTTAATCAATTCATTATAGATTAAATCGAGTAAATCATAATATTCATTTTTATCGGCCTTTTGTTTTATTTTAGATAGATATCGATAAGCCAAATCATGCTGCCCTCTGGATAAAAAAAGTTTAGCCAGCACTAGTTTGTGAATAATTTCACTATAGTCGTTTTGAGTATAATATAAAAGCGATAGGCTTCGGTTGATGTCGTTGACTAATCTGTTTTTAAGTCGGTATAAGGTGTTTTTTTCTTTTTCAGAATAAAGCTTTAAAGCAATTTTTTCTTCGTCATACTTTTCTCCACTTTTTCTTATGTAGTCAAAAAGCTCTACATCTTTCCGTTCTCCGGAGTCATTAGTTCTTCTTAGAAATATGTTAACGGTTCGGGCTTCTTCGGTATTAAGTGTTGCAATCAATTCTTGTAAAACATTCATATATTATGTTGTTAAATACGTAAGAAATATATAAAATTATTTACAATGTCAAGTAATTCTTTCCTAAATTAGCTTTAGTTATTTAAAATATCCGTTATGAAAAGACTACTATTTCTAATATTTACAATTGTTTTTTGCTTTTTCTTCAATGAGGGGAAAGCACAAGTTGGTTTTTCTAATACTAACGTTATAAACTATCAAGACACTGTTTTTTCATCAGATTCAGCTGTTTATACTGTTTCGGTTCAAAATAAATCAAATGGTCCTTTAACCGGAACCTGGCAGGTAATACTAGCTATTGATTCAGGCGTAGGAATTGTAATAATAGACTCAATTCTGTTTAACGCAAGCTTACAGCCTCAGGATACGTTTCCGGTAGTGCTAAATAAGATTTATTTTAATCATCCGGCCATTCAAAAAAATGGTGGGAATGTAGTAGTAATATGGCCAATGTTTGGAAATGAAGTGCCGATTGACACTATTAAAAAGCCACTTTATGTAGTTGAAGTCACAGGAGTTCATGAATCTACAGGGCTTGATAAGCATATTTCTATCTATCCAAATCCATCAAATGGACGAATAATAGTTTCTAGTTCATCGATAGATTATCCTGTTGAAAAAGTAAGAATTTTATCTATTCAAGGAGCTGTTTTAAAACAAACCATGTTTAGTCAGGAGTTAGACATTTATAATTTAGCAAATGCATATTATTTCGTAGAAATTCAATCCGGTAAAGAACGGGTTGTTTATAAAATTTTAAAGCATTAGCCTATTGCTGGTTTCTTTTTCATAAACTTGAAGGGTTAAGTTCAAAAAGCTTAACCCTTTTCTATGTCAAAAAACCAAAAGAAGAAAGACAACAAATTAATCAAACAAACTGTAGAGCAATACTTTTCGGCTCACCCAAACCAAGTATTTAATTACAAACAACTTAGTAGAATTCTTGGTATTACAGATGCAAAAGGAAAACAATATTTAGAAAAACTGTTGTTTTCATTAGCGGAAAATGATTTTTTAAAAGAAGAACGAAGAGGAAAGTTTAGACTAAATTTTAAAGGCAGCTATATAACCGGGCGTACAGATTTTACCTCAAGAGGCTCTGCCTATGTTATATCTGATGAATCGGCTGACGATATTTTTGTTTCACAAAAGCATGTAAAAAATGCGTTACATGGCGACTTGGTAAAAGTAAAACTATTGCCATCCAGCAGAGATAAACAAAAAGGAGAAATAGTAGAAGTAATAGAAAGGCGGAAAGTTCATTTCAGCGGAATCATTCAAAAGTCAAAAAACTTTGCTTTTTTTATTCCAGATGATAATAAAGTTCATGTTGATTTTTATATATCAAAAAATGATTTGGGTGGAGCAGAAGACGGAGAAAAAGTAGTAGCCGAAATTAAAGATTGGCCTGATGGTGCTGATAACCCGTTTGCAAAAGTGACAAAAGTTTTAGGACAACCGGGTGAACATTTTGCAGAAATTCATGCTATTATTTCTGAGTTTGATTTGCCCGAAGAGTTTCCACATGCTGTGATGAAAGAAGCAGAAGCAACGCCAGAAA
The DNA here is from genome assembly GCA_030426475.1 of Bacteroidia bacterium. Taxonomy (GTDB): domain Bacteria; phylum Bacteroidota; class Bacteroidia; order Flavobacteriales_E; family Vicingaceae; genus CALALS01. Next base: position 13,027 of record JAUHYR010000048.1, on the reverse strand, counting down.
TTATTCCTGAAAGCGAAATTAAAAAGCGAAGAGATTTTAGAAAAATACCTACCATAACTATTGACCCTATTGACGCAAAAGATTTTGATGATGCTCTTTCTTTTGAAGATTTAGGAGAAGGGCTTTACAGAATAGGCGTGCATATTGCAGATGTGAGTCATTATGTTCGACCGGGAACAAAATTGGACGAAGAAGCTTACAATCGAGCAACATCAGTCTATTTGGTAGATAGAGTAATACCTATGCTGCCCGAAAAATTATCTAATAATGTTTGCTCCTTGAGACCTGAAGAAGATAGACTGGCTTTTTCTGCTGTTTTTGATATTGATAAAAATGCAAAGATTAAAAATACATGGGTGGGAAGAACAATTATTCGGTCTGATAAACGATTTGCATACGAAGAAGCGCAAGAAATAATTGAAAAAGGAAAAGGAATTTTTGATACAGAAATACTTACTATAAATTCTATTGCCAGGATACTTCGCCAAAAAAGGTTTGCAAACGGAGCCATCAATTTTGAGCAAACAGAGGTGAAGTTTAAGTTAGATGAAAAAGGTAAGCCGATAGAAGTCTTTTTTAAAGAGTCGAAAGAAGCTCATCAGTTAATCGAAGAGTTTATGTTGTTGGCTAATAAGCATGTGGCAACACTTATTGGGAAGCCCGAACAAGGAAAATCACCCAAACCTTTTGTTTACAGAATTCATGACTCACCGGATCCTGAAAAGCTGAGAGATTTTTCTGTTTTTGCGAAAAAAATGGGCTACAATGTGAAGTTAGAAGGAAACAAACATATTTCTGAATCATTAAACGGATTACTTTCTGATGTAAAAGGGAAAGGCGAGCAGCACATGATGGAACAATTGGCTATACGAACAATGGCAAAGGCTATTTATAGCACCAATAATATTGGTCATTACGGATTGGGGTTTTCTTTTTACTCTCACTTTACATCACCTATTAGAAGGTATCCTGATTTAATGGTGCACCGATTGTTAGCACATTATCTTTCAGGCGAAACCAAACCTTTAATTGATAATTTGGAAAAGAGATGTAAGCATTGTTCAGAAATGGAAAAAGTAGCTTCTGATGCAGAACGGGCATCTATTAAGTTTAAGCAAGTGGAATACATGAGCGAACGAATCGGAAAAGTCTTTACCGGTATAATTACTGGAGTTACGGAGTGGGGAATTTATGTAGAAATGATTGAGAACAAGTGTGAGGGAATGATTCGTTTAAAAGACATGAAAGACGACTATTACTTCTTTGATGAAAAGAATTACAGGGCAGTTGGAAAAAAATATGGGGAAGTCTATCAAATAGGGCAAGGCGTAAACGTAAAAATCATTAAGGCTGATTTAATGAAAAAGCAGATAGAGCTTCAAATCATGGAATAACTGGCTTTTCTACATTCTCCTGTTCATTAGTTTTACTGTTTCATTCTATTACAAGAGTAATTAAGCACTAAACTTGTAAAAATCATTATTATGAGAAAGTCTGCTTTAGTGTTTCTGTCTCTGTTTGTGACAATACTTACTTATTCACAAGATGAAACAGTTTCAAACAACGGAAAAAAAGGAAGAACTTACTTATTGGTTCCTTTTGAGAGTAAAATGTATATCTCAGACATTGACAAAAACATATATGAGTCTGATGGCTTGGGAACAGCAGAAATTAGAACAAAACTTCAGGCATCTTTAGATCAGAACCTTTTTATCAATGCTAAAGAAAATGGACTTGAACCGCTTTCATTTTATGCGATGGAGGTTGATGCGCAAAAAGAGCTGGGATATATTTATTCATCTATTGGTTATAAATATGAAATTTTGCCTCAAGAAGAAAAAAAGGAAGAAGACCAAACAGTGGCAGATAAGCTTAAAAACAAATTTAAGCCAAAAGAAGAAAGTGAAAAGCAACCGGAGAGTAATACTACTAATGGAGAGATTACTACTCAAAGAGTAATAGAGGAGCGCTATATGCAAACTATAATCACCAATAACAACCTTATGCAAACTTTAGTAAACACTTATCAGATAGAAGGAGTAATTTTCATCAATCAAATTGACTTGCTCAACAACATTGTTACTGATGGTTCAGGCAAACATAATAGAGTATTAAAAATTCACTACACCATTTATGATGCTAATGGGAATATTATTCAGTCGGGCGCAGAAAAAACTTATTTTCCTTCTAATGTAAATAACGTTGACAAAATATCTAAGACTGCTGTTGCTGAAAATGCTAAAAAAATCATTGAAAAAATTAAGTTATTGCAAATTGAACCAACTACCACTAATTCATCAATTGAAGTGCTTCATTAGTAAACAAATGGTAATATAAATTGTTAGTTAATTAATAATCACTAATGCTAAATTTTTTATTGGAAACAGGAATAGACTCATATTATACCATCATAGGTATTTGTATCGTAGTTATCCTTTCATTTGTTTTCAATATTATTTCTAAAAAAACAAATATTCCAAGCGTCTTACTTTTAATAATGCTTGGGCTTGGAATTCAGTATTTATTAAAATGGCTGGATGTTCCGGAAGCAAATTTATTTGCCACCCTACAAGTATTAGGAATTATTGGGCTAATAATGATTGTTTTAGAGGCAGCCCTTGACTTAAAGCTTACCAGAGAAAAAGCACCACTAATTTTAAAATCATTAGCGGTAGCGTTAATTGCATTGATAGGCTCATCATTTGCCTGTGCTTACATTATTAATTATTACTTAATTTCTGATCCTTTTATATCGCTTGTTTATGCCATTCCTCTTTCTATTATGAGTAGTGCTATTATCATACCATCTGTTTCAGGTTTGGTAGAGCATAAAAAAGAGTTCATGATATATGAAAGTACATTCTCAGATATTTTGGGAATTATGTTTTTCTATTTTCTAATCGGAACACCTGAGGGTTCAACGGCCGGACAAATTGCTTTTGATGTTACGCTTAACATTATTGTTACTATGGTAGCATCTTTTGTAATAAGTTTTGCTTTAATACTTATTTTTCAACGGCTTACTACTCAGGTAAAATTATTCCTTTTAATAGCAATACTTACCTTACTCTATGCAATAGGGAAGAAATTATTTCAACTTTCGTCTCTAATCATAATTATGGCTTTTGGTTTAATTATTAATAATTATAAAATATTTTTTATCGGCCCATTTAAAAAGTGGATAAAAGACAGCGCAGTGGATAATATATTAAGAGAGCTACACTTCATTACCCTAGAAACCGCCTTTGTAATTCGTACATTTTTCTTTGTGGTATTCGGGATGACTATCTCTTTGGCTTCTTTAATTAGCTTTAAAGTTGCATTCGTGAGCTTATGTATCATTCTGGCTCTTTACATTGTAAGATATGTATGTCTTAAGATATTTTTGTGGAGAGACATTATTCCTCAACTATACATTGCCCCTAGAGGCTTAATTACTATTTTATTGTTTTTTGCTATTCCAACGAGTATGCAAGACGAAAATTTTGAGCCTGGAATTTTGTTGTTTACTATCTTGATATCTAGCCTAATAATGACTTATTCTTTAGTGGTAAACAAAGAGAAAAAAGCAAAACTACAATCCTTAGAAACAGAATCCGAAGTAGAAAGTGCAGTTATCAACGAAGAAGTTTCTAAGGAAAATGAACTACCTCCGTCTGAGCATTAAAAGAAACATTATTTTACCTTTGTGTTTTAATCAAACTAAAAATAATGTCAGCAACAATTTTACAAGATTTTTCAATTAAAGAAGCATTAGCAGCTTTAGGAATTAAAGAAGAAAACAGCGGGACTTCTACCGGAAGCGATTTTTTTGGTTCAGGAGAAATGCTTTCTTCCTATTCACCTGTTGATGGACAGTTGATAGGGAAAGTTTCTACCACTACAGCAGAAGATTATCAAAAAGTAATTTCAAAAGCAAAAGAGGCTTTTTTAACCTGGAGAATGATTCCTGCACCCAAGAGAGGAGAAATAGTTCGTCAGTTTGGAGATGAGCTTAGAAAACAAAAAGAACATTTAGGAAAATTAGTTTCTTATGAAATGGGAAAATCTTTACAAGAAGGTTATGGAGAAGTTCAGGAAATGATAGATATCTGTGATTTTGCGGTTGGTTTATCACGTCAGCTTTATGGTTTAACTATTCACTCAGAGCGGGCAGGACACAGAATGTACGAGCAATATCATCCGCTTGGTGTGGTTGGAATTATTTCAGCCTTTAACTTTCCGGTTGCGGTATGGGCATGGAATACTGCTTTAGCTTGGGTTTGCGGAGATGTGTGTATTTGGAAGCCGTCAGAAAAATCTCCTTTATGTAGTGTGGCTTGCCAAAATATAATTGCTAAAGTGCTTAAGGAAAATGATTTACCGGAAGGCATAAGCTGTATTATCAATGGTGATTATAAAGTAGGTGAATTTATTACGAAAGACAAAAATGTTCCACTAATTTCAGCAACAGGATCTACCAGAATGGGAAGAATAGTTGGTGTTGAAGTAGCGCAACGTTTTGGGAAAACGATACTAGAATTGGGGGGAAATAATGCAATTATCATTACTCCTGATGCAGATATTGATATGACTATTATCGGAGCCGTTTTTGGTGCTGTTGGTACGGCAGGCCAAAGATGTACTTCCACAAGAAGACTGATTATACATGAATCAAAATACGATGAAGTAAAAGAAAGACTGACAAAAGCTTACGCTCAATTAAAAATAGGAAATCCACTAGATGAGAATAACCATGTTGGACCTTTAATTGATAAAGATGCAGTAAAGATGTATGAAAATGCTTTGCAAAAAGTGGTTGAGGAAGGTGGAAATATTGTGGTTGAAGGAGGAGTTTTGTCCGGAGAAGGATATGAAAGCGGATGTTATGTAAAACCGGCTATTGCAGAAACAAAAAACAGTTTTGAAATTGTTCAACATGAAACTTTTGCACCTATTTTATATTTATTAAAATACAAAACCTTAGATGAGGCAATAGCTATGCAAAATGGTGTTCCTCAAGGATTATCATCCGCAATTATGACAACTAATTTAAGAGAGGCTGAGCAATTCTTATCTCATGCCGGCTCTGATTGTGGAATAGCTAACGTAAACATTGGTACTAGTGGCGCAGAAATTGGCGGTGCTTTTGGTGGTGAAAAAGAAACCGGAGGCGGAAGAGAGTCCGGTTCTGATGCATGGAAGGCATATATGAGAAGACAAACAAACACTATCAACTACACCTCTAAATTACCATTAGCTCAAGGAATTAAGTTTGAAATTTAATTGAAACTATCCGAAAAGAATAAGGACTTTTTTCAACAAGTCTATCAAGTTGCTCGCCTCATTCCAAAAGGTCGGGTTACTTCTTACGGAGCAATTGCAAAATATTTGGGCAGTGGAAAAAGTTCTAGAATGGTGGGCTGGGCAATGAATGCTGCCGGCTCTCAAAAAGAATATGTTCCCGCCCACAGAGTGGTTAATCGTTTGGGTATGCTGACAGGAAAAAATCATTTTTCTGACCCATATCAAATGCAAAATTTATTAGAACAAGAGGGAGCGATTATTAAAAACGACAAGATTCAAAACTTTAAAGAAGTATTTTGGGATCCAATGCTTGAGCTTGAGTTATAGTAAATTACTATCTTTATAACTCTAATTTAATTACTTATGCCTGCTCCTAAAAATGTAGAAGATTTTATTCAGAAAAAAAAGGAATGGAAGAAAGAACTGGAACTTCTCCGCTCTATAATTTTATCATTAAAGCTAGAGGAAACAATCAAGTGGGGATCTCCTGTATATTGTTATGAAGGGAAAAACATTGTTGGCTTAGGTGCATTTAAAAGTTATGCCGGATTATGGTTTTTTCAGGGAGTTTTTTTAAAAGATAAAGCTAAGGTTTTAATAAATGCTCAGGAAGAAAAAACAAAGGCGTTGAGGCAGTGGCGTTTTTATTCAATGAATGAAATAGATGAGAACCTGGTAAAAGAATATGTAAAAGAAGCTATCGAAAACCAGAAAAAAGGGAAAGAAGTTAAACCGAATCGAAATAAGGAACTAATTATTCCAACAGAGCTACAAAATGTCTTGAAAAAAGAAAAAGAGTTGAATATTCAGTTTCAAAAAATGTCTCAAGCATGTAAAAGAGAATATGCCGAATATATTTCAGAAGCGAAAAGAGCAGAAACTAAACTCAATAGATTAGAAAAAATTAAACCTATGATTTTAGCTCAGAAAGGACTTAATGATAGGTATAAAAACTAAGATTAGACTACTATTATTTCTTTATTACATAAACCCTTGTAAAGTCTTGGTAACTTAGTGGATTTATATGATAGTTTTTCATAGAAGCTTGTTTAAGTCTATATTTCTCTTCATACCACAGTACTACAAAAGGAGCATCTTCCATCAATAACTGTTCAGCCTCCATAAATATTTTATTTCTCTCAGCTTCATCAGTTGTTTCATAAACAGCTTTATCAAAAAGCTTGTCATAAACATCATTTTTGTACCTGGATACATTTGGGAAAGAAGGCTCAGATAGTGAGCTAGGAACATTTTTTCCGTAAGAAACATAAATAAAACTTTCAGGAGAAGGATAATCAGCTACCCATGCACCTCTAATGATATCTCCTTCACCATACATAGATTTTTTAAGTCTTTCCTCATAAGAAAGAACCTCTACATCAGTATTAATATTTAAGTTAGTAAGGAGTTGGTTTTGTAGTTCAACAGCTACTTTTAAGTTTTTAGAATCTCCGCCATTTGTTACTAATTTCAAAGTTGGGAACCCTTTTCCGTTAGGGTAACCGGCTTCTTCAAGTAATTTTTTAGCTTTTTCTAAATCATAGCTGTAGCCTTTAATTTGAGTAATATCATAGCCTTTAAATACCGGAGGAGTTATACCATAAATACCGGGACCGTAAGCTTCGTTATTCAATAAGTCATTAACAATTCTTTCTCTGTTAATTCCGTAAGAAAGAGCTTTTCTCACTTTAACATTATTAAAAGGAGCTTTAGTTAAATTAAAGTTGTATAGCTGTACTGCCATATCAGGCGTTCTGTCCAAGATGTATTTTGGAGGAGTTTCCTGAAAATCAGCAATTTGATTTTCTACCACTTCTTTAATTGATTCGGCAGGTAAACCAACAACTAAATCAAGTTTTCCCTCATGAAACATTTTTAGTTCTTCCTGACTATTGTCAATGTAATTTACAATAAGAGAATCAAGATACGGTAATTGCATACCGCTTTCATCTTTTAAGTAATAATTTGGGTTTTTAAGAAGAACAACCCCTTTTTCGGTAACGTTTTCTTTTTTCATTACGAAAGGTCCTGTACCTACATTTATATCGTTACCATACATCTCAACGGCTTCTTTAGGAACAATAGAAGTATTATTCCATGCCAAGTTAAATGGAAACAAAGAGTAAGCATTTGTCAATGTAATTTGAACAGTGTAATCGTCAATCGCTTTTACTCCGGGTAAACTATCTGGGGTTTTGCCTGACTTTGAAGCTTCTCTGAATTCAGCAGCACCTAAAACTTTACCCTTAAACGCTTGGTCAAAAGTATAAGAGTTTAAATCGTTAGAAGAACTTAATAATTTAAAAGAATAAACCACATCACTTGCTTTAAGCTCTCTTCCTTTTCCGCCCTCAAAACATGGGTCATCATGAAAGAAGATGCCTTTTCTAAGCTTAAATGTGTACACTTTTCCTGAATTATCTATTTCATAAGATTCTGCAACACAGGGAACTACCTCTAAAGTTTTAGGGTCATATTTTAACAAGCCTTCATAAACCTGGTTTAAAACATGGTGGGTTCCCAAACTTGTAACATAGTGTGGATGAGTAGTTCCGATAGGGTTTCCTTCAGCCAGGTGAATGGCACCGCCTGATATCGGTTTATCATCAGCAATAACTACATCTTTAGATTGGTCTTTAGTATCAGTGTTATCGCCATTACAGGAACTCATAACAACAGAAATTCCTAAAACAACTACCATCCAAGAATTAATAAGCTTCATATTTATCGTTTAAATTGATTACAAGAATAAGGTTTATTTGACAAATAAACAACTTGAAATACTGGACTAATATTGAAAATTCTCCTTAGATTCGCACCTCTTTTTATGGCACATTCTAGAAATTCAATTGTAATTAATTCAAAACTGCCCAAAGTAGGCACTACCATATTCACAATAATGAGTGCCTTGGCAAATGAGCAAAAGGCGATTAATTTGTCTCAGGGTTTTCCAAGTTTTGAACCTTCTTCAAAATTATTGCACCATGTAACAGAAGGAATGAAAAAAGGGTTTAACCAATATGCTCCAATGGCCGGATTAATAGATTTAAGGGAGAAACTAGCTGAAAAAATGGAGGGCTTGTATAATGTAAAATTAAACCCTGAAACAGACATAACTATTACAGCCGGAGCCACTCAAGCAATATATACGGCAATATCGGCCTTTGTAAAAGATGGCGATGAAGTAATTATTTTTACGCCTGCTTATGATTGTTATGAGCCTGCTATTGAAGTGAACGGAGGAAATGTTATTACCGTGAAATTACATGGCCCTGATTTTAAAATAGACTGGAATCAGGTGCAAAAGCTAATTACCCAAAAGTGTAAGATGATTATCATTAACACTCCACATAACCCTACCGGAAAAATATGGAGAGAAGAGGATTTGTTGAAGCTTCAGAAAATTACTGAAAATACTAATATTGTAGTATTGAGTGATGAGGTGTACGAGCATATTGTGTTTGATAAAAAACAACACCAAAGCGTATTAAAATTTCCAAAATTAGCTGAAAGAAGTATTGCGGTTTTTTCATTTGGCAAAACCTATCATAACACCGGATGGAAAGTTGGTTATTGTGTGGCTCCCAAAGAGATAATGAGTGAGTTTAGAAAAGTACATCAGTACAATGTGTTTTGCGTGAATTCTGTGATGCAGTACGCTTTTAGTCAAATTTTAGAGGAGAAAGAAATGTATCTTGAGTTAAATAATTTTTATCAAGAAAAAAGAGACTTTTTTGCAAAAGCTATTCAACCCTCTAGGTTTGATATTATTCCTTGTGAAGGGACTTATTTTCAATTATTAGGCTACGACAAAATTACAGAGGAAAATGATGTTGATTTTTCCAGGCGGTTGACTATTGAAAATAAGCTTGCATCTATACCGGTATCTGTTTTTTATAGTACTCCCACTCCGGCTAATTTACTAAGGTTTTGTTTTGCAAAAGACAATGAAACTTTGGAAAAAGCAGCTGAGATATTGAATAAAGTGTAGCTACTTTAATGTTTTCAGCTTTTCACTTGCCTTAATAGCATAAAATCCATTTGATTTTTCTAATTCTTCTAAGAGCTTAATGGCTTTTCGGTTGTCTTTTAATTCAATCAAGCAAAGTGCTTTTTTCCACATGGCGTCTTCTTTAAAGTTGCTATTGTCGTTTTCAATAGCTTCATCTAACCATTTAATAGATTCTTTGTAATTATTCAACTCCAAATGACATACTCCGCCATAAAACTGTGCATTTACATTTTCGGTAAAGTTAGTATGAATAATATCAAAATAGTAAAGCGATTCTTTGAATTTATTAGCATAAAAAAGAGAAGTAGCTTTATCTATAAGTTGTGCATAAGTATAGGTTATGGTAAGCTCATCCGTTAATGTTTTTGTTTTGTCTGATTTGCTTTCAGCATCTTCGTAAGCAGCAGGCACACTTTTTTCCTCTACTTTTTTTTCAGCTTCTTGCCTTGGAGAAAGCTCAGAGGAAGCGTAAACATAATTCACAACTTCCAGTCCGTTCAACTCAATGGTGTTGGTTTTACTTTTGCTTCTTTGTTTGCCGGTAGTTGATGTTGTGCTTGGTGAGTTCGCTTTTCTTAATTCATTAGAGTTTTCTTTAGCAAGCTTGTAATCAAATGATTCTTGTTCTGCTTTTTCTTCAAAATACACTGATTTTTGACGCTCTGCTTTCTTGTTGTTATCAATGTTATTGTTTTCAAGTTGCTTGTTTGCAGAACTGCCCGATGCAATACTTAAATTTTCATCTTTCATTCTATTATTTCCCGGAGAGGTGTTTTTAGTAGTTGTTTCAGCAACAACATCATCAACTAAAACTTCACTTTCTTCCAGCACTTTAGGGGCATCTTTTTTTACAGACACAGTTACTTTATCGTCTTTTTCCACAACAATAGGTTCTGACTCTACTATGGTTAAATCATTTTCTTTACTAATGGTTTCTATTTCAGAGCTTATCTCTGTTTGTTCTTCCAGTACCGGGCTGGCTGAAGTTTCTTCTACAGCCATATCTTTATTTTCGGCACTTTTTTCAAATTGAATGTAAAAAAACACAGATAGACCTGCTATTACAACTAAAGAGGCAGCCATCATAAAATAATGACGAGAATTACTGGCTACGGTTCTTGGAGAAGCAGCAAGTACATCAATTTTTTTGTTGATAGCTGCAATGTTTTCAGCATGGTTACCATCTGAAAATAAACCTTCATAAGCTTCGGCTTCAAAAGGGTTGTCGCTTAAATATTTTTCTACCAAATGTGCCTCTTTACCTGAAAGCTTTCCGGAGAAATATTGTTCCAGTAGCTTTTCAGAAGGCTTTTCGGCAGAGGAAAATATGTTATTAATCGTGCTCATTACTTATACAGTTAACTTCCTAGTTTAATTTCTTTTTTTCCGGTAAGGTAAAGTTCTAAGTTACGCTTACCGTTTTGTATAAAGCTTTTTACTTTTTTTAAATCGTATCCGGTAATGTCACTTATTTCGTTGTACGATTTTTCTTGTAAATAAAAGAGCTCTACACAGGTTTTTTGTTCGTTCTTAAGCTGACTCAACGCCAACTCCAGTTGTTCTATTTTTTCTTCTTTTGCCCATGCTTTTTCTTCGGCATTGTTGGCAAAAGGTTCCGGTTCATGAGATGACTGAGCATAAGCCTCATATTCATCCATTCGCCTTACTTTTACTTGCTTCTTACGAAGTTCCATCAAGCAAAAGTTTTTTGACACCATAAATAACCATGATTTAAAGTATTGTACTTCATGGTTTTTTAAATCAGTCATCAGTTTTTCAAAGATTCGCAGCACGGCATCCTGGCTTTCATCAGTATTCTTAAAATACTTTAGGCATAAACCGTACACCAATTTAGAGTAGCGTTTGTATAATTCACCAAGAAGTTGAGCATTTCCTGATTCTTTATATTTTTTGACTAACTCGTCATCGGTAAGTTGTGCAATATTTTCTTTATTAAATACCCACATTAATTTGGTGCGATTGCTTTTTTAAAACTTAAGTTAACCACTAAGGGTTTGTTATAATACCCGAAAGTACTATTTTTTTAAGAGAAAGCGATAAAACAAAGAACGATAATGATTAACTTAAGACTGGTGCGTTTTGTTTACTTATTTATTATTCAGCAAGTCGAAATAACCTTTTGTTTCAACAGCCACAACTCCTCCGGTTACGTCTCCATATTGTGCAGGAACTCCACTGGTATAAACTTGGACTGTCATTACTGAAATTCCCGGTACGTTTAAATTCCCATCGGTCGATTTTACTCCGTCAACATAGTAAGCTGTTTCTATAGGTCTGGCGCCTCTTACACTTATTTGTGTGCTGCTACCCGGAACCATAGTTATGCCCGGAACCATAGTGGTTATGCCTGTTTTTATATCTTTTGCATAAGCTGTTCCTGCTAAATCTTTTCCATCTAGCTTTTGTAAGGCGGGATTGTCTTTGTCAATTAATGGAATTTTAAATGTATATCTTTCTTCTTCAAACTCATAAATTCCTAAAGTATTTGAAAAAGGTAATTCTACATCGCTAAAAGTAATGTCATTTTTATCTACCTTAATTTGCTCTATGATTATTTTTTTGTATCCAATCATTTCGTAAGCGATATCATAATATCCCGGGTTGAGACCTTTTAATTTATATTTTCCGTTTTCATCGGCTAAAGCAGTTATTTTAGTAGCACCGCTTACTACATATACGTAGGTTCCCGGCAATACCTCTTTGGTATCATCAGCAGTTATTTTTCCTTCAATTTCTCCTGTTTGTGCAAAGCTGTTAAAGCCTGTGGCTAATATTAAGGCAGCAAAGAGTAGTTTAAATGTTTTCATAATATCTTGTTTTAAGGGGTTACAAAATTTGTTTTCGCTATTGAGATGTGTAGGGTTAATAATTCCATAAAAAATCTTGAAAATATATTTGTTTACCTATTTTAGATGCGGTAAGACAAGATTTCCATAAATGGATGCAGTATTTTATTTAAACGTTTTTTCGGCACTTTTGGTAAGTGGAGTATGGCTTTATTATTTAAGAAACCTGGATATTTTTGAGCCGGAAAAGTGGAGCGATATTTTGTTGGTTTTTGCAATGGGAATATTTACTCCGCAATTGGTTTATCTCTCTCATCATCTTTATTTAGACGATTTATTTAATCAATCTCCTAGAGGTCATTGGGAAGTGCTTATACATTCTGTTTTTGTTATTGGATTTGTTGAAGAGTATAGCAAGTTTATTCCGGTGATTATTATCTTTCTTTTTAAAAGAAAAGTCATTAATGAACCCATTGATATTTTAATCTATTCATCAGCATCAGCAATAGGTTTTGCAGCTTTTGAAAATGTAATGTATTTTCAATTATATGGCTCTGAATTAGTGCTGTGGCGCTCGTTGTTGTGTGTTATGGGCCACATGGCCGACACGGCATTAATTGGTTACGGATTGGTCTTGTTTATTTATAAAAGGCCAACAAATAAATGGCTTACTTTATTTAAATACTTTGGTTTTGCAGCTATAGCTCATGGGCTATATGACTTCTTTTTATTGACCGATTTACCTTCTCCGCTAGGCTTTTTGCTTTCGCTAGGAAGTTATTTAATTATGATTGAAATGTGGTCGGTAATGGTAAATAATTGCTTGAATAACTCTCCATTTTATACCGTAGATTTAAAAATAAACCCCTCTCGGATTCAAAAGATATTATTTATCGGGTTTACGTTTATCGTGTTTAACTAC
>JAUHYR010000047.1 GCA_030426475.1 Bacteroidia bacterium | reverse complement strand
GTTTTGCTTTAACCTTGTCGTTTACAATTACATCAAACATATTTACATAACCTGCTTTCCATTCTGATTGAATAAAAAAATGTGTGAAAAATTGAAAGTGTGGAATAGCGGCAATAGATGTACCCATTCCTGCAAAATGAAATTTATCACTTCTTTCATATCCCATTAATTTAGCATTAGTTCTTGGGTACATAATTCCAAGTCCGGGCGCTACTTTAAAGTTAAAAGAAAATTTTTCAGAAAAGGAGTGAATTTTAAAAACACGTTCAAGCTGTGCATGTATATAGTTAAATCCGTCTGTATGTTCAAATTCGAGAAAATCGGGTGTGATAGAAATTATTTCACTTCCTTCAGAGTGTCTTCTTGCGTTATCTTGAATAATATCTCCTTTAAACTTTACGTCTTGGTATTGATTTACTACATATTTCATGTGGTCATTTCCAAGTGAAATAGCATACTTATTATTAATAAAATAACCAATTCTGTAATTATATTGAGGAATCCATATTCTTTCTGGATGAGCATAAATGGATAAGTCAAAAGGGGTGGGACGATCTTTTGCTTTTACATCAAATAATGTAAAGTTAATTCCGTCACCTTTAAAGCTTATGTTTGATGGAGAATAAATAGCTCTATTGTAGCCCCATGATATATAAAATTTTCTGCTTCCTTCTTGTGAAGAAAGATTGATTGAAAAAAGAATGCTAAATATTATTGAAATAAATATTTTCAACAGCTAGTTTATAGAGTGTAAATATCCGTAAATTAATTTATAAACTAAAAAGGCCACAGTAATAGTGGCCTTTTTAAAATTATCTTGTTTTATTAAAAACCTCCTGCGGCAATAACTTCTTTTTGATATTCACCGGCTTCTAGTTTAGCCTTGATATCAGCAAAAGTATCTACGGTGTATTTTACGTCTTCCATAGTATGCATATTAGTTGGAATTAATCTCAACATAATTACATCTTTTGGAACTACAGGATAGGCCACAATAGAACAAAAAAGGTTTTTGTTTTCTCTAAGGTCGTAAACTAAATTAGATGCTTCACCAACTCCTCCTTGCAAGAAAACAGGAGTAACTTGTGTATCAGTTGTACCTAGATTAAAATTATTTTCTTTTAAGCCTTTTTGTAGGGCATTTGCAATTTTCCATAAATCACTTCTTAATTCAGGCATGGTTCTTATCATATCTAATCGTTTCAATGCGCCAATAACTAGTGGCATAGGAAGAGATTTGGCAAAAATTTGAGAACGAATATTATATCTTAAGTGCATTACAATATGTTCCTCTGCAGCAATAAAACCACCAATACTTGCAAATGCTTTGGCAAATGTTCCGAAGTAAACATCTATACCATCATTACAACCTTGATGTTCACCGGTTCCTGCACCAGTTTCACCCATAACACCTATTCCGTGTGCGTCATCAACAAATAGTCTAAACGTAAACTTTTTCTTTAAATCTATAATTTCTTTTAATTTTCCTTGATTACCAGACATTCCGAACACACCTTCTGTAATTACAAGGATTGCGCCTCCTGTTTGTGATACTAATTTAGTAGCTCTTTCCAATTGCTTTTCAAGATTTTCAATATTGTTATGCTGATACACAAACCTTTTACCTTGATGAAGCCTAACGCCATCTATAATACATGCGTGAGATTCAGCATCGTAAACAATTACATCATTTCTGTCTACAAGGCAATCAATTGCCGAAACCATTCCCTGATAACCGTAATTTAATAAGATAGCATCTTGCTTTCCTACAAAAGCTGCCAGCTCCGCTTCTAATTGTTCATGAAATTTTGTGTTTCCACTCATCATTCTAGCTCCCATAGGGTAAGCCAGTCCCCACTCAGCAGCAGCTTCAGCATCTACTTTTCTTACCTCCGGATGATTTCCTAAGCCTAAGTAATTGTTTAAGCTCCACTGTAGTCTTTCTTTCCCTCTAAACATCATCTTATTAGCTAAAGGACCTTCCAGCTTTGGAAAAGTAAAATAACCATGTGCTTTAGATGAATATTGTCCTAAAGGACTCTTTCGTTGTTTGATTTTCTCAAATAAATCAGTCATAAATGTGATTTTAAATTAAATATCCCACAAAAGTAATGTTTTTTTGCTCATAATAAATTTCAAACAATCTAGTTATAAACAGTAATTTGATAAGAAATACTACCTTTGCAACCTTATATGAAAAAGGCATCTCTCTATTTTCTGTTATTATTTATTCTGTCTGCTTGCAGTGATTATCAAAAGTTGCTAAAAAGCGGAGATATGGACTTAAAATATCAGGCAGCCGTATCTTATTATGAAGAAGAAGATTATGCGCGTTCATTGCCTTTGTTTGAGGAATTAGTATCACTGTACAGAGGATCAGGAAAAGCTGAAGAAATTAACTATTTATACGCTTACAATCACTACAAATTATATGATTACATCTTGGCCGGATATTATTTTAAAAAGTTTACCAGAACTTTTCCGCAAAGTGAATATGCTGAGGAGTGTTTGTTTATGAGTGCTTTATGTTATTATAAACAGGTGCCAACTGCAACATTAGACCAAACTCCAACTAAGAGAGCTTTGGAAGAGTTTAGACTTTTTATGAACTCTTATCCTAGTAGTAATAGAAATGACACATGTAATATTTTGGTAAACAATTTGGTGAAAAAATTAGAACTAAAAAGTTACCTTATACTCAAACAATATTATAAGATTGAAGATTATCGTGCAACAATGGTTTCTGTTGATAATTTCATTAAGGATTTTCCTGATTCTGATAAAATAGAAGAGGTAACCTTTTTGAGCTTAAAATCACAGTATTTGTTGGCAAAAAACAGCATTCAGAAAAAAAAGTTGGAAAGAATTGAGGATACTATCGATGCTTATTATAATTTTGTGGACGTTTTTCCGAATAGTTCCATGTTAAAAGAAGCAGAAAATATATTCGAAAATGCAGTAAAAATGCGTGAAGACGCTAAAAAAATAAATTAATTACGAGTTATGAACTTTAGAAAGACAAACGCTCAGACATCAATTATTACCAGAAATACTCATGAACTGGATAATGAAACAGGTAATGTTTACAAATCTGTTTTAGTAATGTCTAAAAGAGCTAACCAAATTAACAAAATGTTGAAGGAAGAGTTAAATCAGAAGTTAACTGAATTTGCTTCAGCCAATGATAATTTGGACGAAATTTTTGAAAACAGAGAACAAATAGAAGTTTCTAAGTTTTATGAAGGATTGCCAAAACCTCCATCAATTGCAATTCAGGAGTTTTTAGACGGTAAAATTTACTTCAGAGACCCTGAAACAACTACCGAACAGTAAGAGATTAAATCTCTAAAGATGCTGCAAGGAAAAAAAATCTTAATTGGCGTTACAGCCGGTATAGCAGCATATAAAATACCTTTATTAGTAAGATTACTGGTAAAAAACGGAGCAGAAGTGAAAGTCATAATGACCGCTTCTGCTTCTTCTTTTATAACACCTCTCACGTTATCTGTGTTGTCTAAAAATCCTGTCTATGTTGATTTTTTCAATGAGAAAACAGGAGAGTGGAATAATCATGTAGAGCTTGGTTTATGGGCTGATTTATTTTTGATAGCTCCTGCTACGGCAAATACTATTTCAAAAGTGGCAAATGGTCAAGCAGATAATTTATTATTAGCTACTTACCTTTCTGCTAGATGTGATGTGGCAGTTGCTCCGGCAATGGACTTAGATATGTGGAAGCATCAAGCAACACAGGAAAATATCAATAAACTAAAAGAAGCAAACATTGAAATATTAAACCCAGAAAGTGGTGAACTGGCAAGTGGTTTGAGTGGAGAAGGACGAATGCAAGAGCCGGAAAGTCTTTTTGAATACATTAAAGCTAAATTTGATATCGGAATATTAAAGGGTAAGAAGATTTTAGTTACAGCAGGTCCAACCTATGAGGCGATTGACCCTGTTCGCTTTATTGGAAATCATTCTTCCGGTAAAATGGGAATTGCTATTGCTGATAAAGCTTATGAATTAGGTGCGGAAGTTACATTAGTTTGCGGTCCAACTAAAATAGATTCAAAATATGATTATAAAAGAGTTAATGTGATATCTGCTTCTGAAATGTATGAGGCAGTAAAAGCTCTTCAAAAAGATGCGGATGCTATTATAATGGCTGCAGCTGTTGCAGATTATACTCCAAAACAAATTGCTTCAGAGAAAATTAAGAAGAAGGAAGCTGAATTTACCTTAGAGCTATCTAAAACAAATGATATTTTAAAATACCTTGGAGAAAACAAGCCGATTAATCAGGTTTTAGTGGGCTTTGCTTTAGAAACTGACAATGAAGAACAAAATGCTTTAGAAAAACTAAAGTCAAAAAAGCTGGATTTTATTGTGTTGAATTCATTAAAAGATAAAGGTGCCGGTTTTGATGTTGAAACAAATCAGGTAACTATTATTGATAAAAACAATAAAATTGAGAAATTTGTGTTGAAATCAAAAGTGGAAGTGGCACAGGATATTCTAAGCAAACTAATAGAGGTTTTTAATGAACATTAGACTTTATTTTACAATATTAATAATAACTTTAAGTGGATTTATTCAGAATATTAATAGTCAAGAACTTAATTGTACTGTTTCTGTTAATGCTGACCAAGTGGAAGGCTCTGAAAAAAGAGTGTTTGAAGTAATGGAAAAAGCCATTTTTGAGTTTATGAATTCTCGTAAATGGACAGAAGATAAATTTAAACCTGAGGAAAGGATAGAGTGCAATTTTACTTTTAATGTTACTGAACGTATTTCATCTACTAAATTTAAAGGAACACTTAATGTTCAAAGCAGAAGACCCGTTTATGGAACCTCTTATTATTCTACGTTGCTAAACCGAGTAGATAAAGATATGGAGTGGGAGTTTGTGGAGTTTGACCCACTTGACTTCTCTGAAAATACACATATTTCTAATCTTACTTCGGTGCTTGGGTACTATGCTTATTATATTATTGGGCTTGATTATGACTCCTTTTCTTTTCATGGTGGGACTACTTTTTTTAAAAAAGCTCAGCAAATTGCAAATAATGCTCAAAGTGCCAGTGAGCCGGGTTGGAAGTCATTTGGTGATTTTTCCAATAGATATTGGGTAATAGAAAATACACTAAACAATGTATTCGAACCTATAAGAAAGCTTTACTATGAGTATCACAGAATAGGGTTTGACAATATGCAAAAAGACTTGGTAAAGTCAAGAGAACATATTGCTAACAGCCTTAATTTACTAACTGATGTTTACAATCAAAAGCCCGGATCATATCAACTTCAGTTATTTTTCTATTCAAAGTCTGATGAGATAGTGAACCTGTTTAAAGAGGCAACTCCTACTGAGAAGAATAATGTAGTTAATCTGCTGAACCGAATTGACCCTGGTAATACTAAAAAGTACGCTAAAATTCTAGAAAAATAGCCTATGCTTCAACGCTTATCAATTACCAACTATGTATTAATTGAGCAGCTTGATATCCGCTTTGATAAAAATCTGACCATTATTACCGGAGAAACAGGAGCGGGAAAGTCTATTTTACTTGGAGCATTATCTCTTATACTTGGCCAGAGAGCCGACTTGTCTGCCATGTCTGATGAGCAATCGAAATGCATTATTGAAGGTGAATTTACTGCTGATGCGGTGCTAAAACCATTTTTTAAAGAAAATGATTTAGACTGGGATAAAATCATCTTTATACGAAGAGAAATTCTTCCTAGCGGAAAATCCAGAGCATTTGTAAATGATACGCCTGTTGGTTTAAATATTTTAAAAGACCTAGGTGAGCAGCTTATAGATATTCATTCGCAGCACGAAAACACTTTACTTAAACAAAACAATTTCCAGTTTAAAGTATTGGATGCTTTCACCGAATTAAAAGAGTTGGAAGACTATACAGTAAAGTTTAACACTTATCTGGCAAACCAGAAGCTGCTACACGAAATACAGCAGCAAGCAAGCGATGCTAATTTAGATGTGGATTACCTTAAATTTCAATTGGAAGAATTGGAAAACGCTGCTATTTCTGAAAATGAAGAAGTTCAGTTAGAGGAAGATTATAAGGTAATGAGCCATGCGGAAGAAATTAAATCAGCTATTGCGCAGGCTTATGGTTTATTAAATGACGGTGAACAAAACATCTTACAATCCATTAAACAGTTTATATCTGCTACCAATAATGCTGCCCGTCATCATAGTGGTTTAGAGAAACTGATTGAGCGAATAGAATCGGTTAAAATTGAACTAAATGATATTGAAGCCGAGCTTTCTGAAATTAATGATAGCGTAGAGTTTGAACCTCAGCGATTATTTGAAATGGAAACCAGATTAAACTCCATCAATTCGTTGCTTCACAAACATAAAGCAGCTAATACAGCAGAATTGTTGGAAATAAAAAAGTCTATTGCAGATAAATTGTTTGAAGCAGAAAACAAAGACGAGCGCCTGGAAACACTTAAAAAAGAAATAGCGCATCAAGAGAAAGAGTTGCTTAAAATAGCGGCTGTGTTGACCGATAAACGAGTGAAAGCAAGTAAAGTGCTGGATGAAGAACTTAAAAAGAAAATCCGTCAGTTAGGAATGCACAAAGCGGATTTTAAAACTGAAGTTACTCCTGCAAAGCAATTACATGCATTAGGTATAGATGAAATTAACTTTTCCTTTAATGCCAATGAGGGCTATGGATTGCAACCGTTAGGTAAAATAGCTTCAGGCGGTGAACTTTCCAGAGTAATGCTATGCTTGAAATCAGTACTACATAAAGATAGCATACAATCTTTAATATTTGATGAGATAGACACAGGCGTGAGCGGAGAAATAGCCGACAAAATGGGCGATATGATTACCGATATTGCCAAAAGACACCAAGTAATTTGTATTACCCACTTGCCACAAGTGGCTTCTAAAGGGAATTTACATTATAAAGTATTTAAGAGCCATGAAAAGAAAAAGACCACCACACACATTGCTGAACTTAAAACAGAAAGCAGGGTGGAGGAGTTGGCTAAAATGCTTAGTGGAAAAACCATTACCGATGCTGCCCTTGAAAACGCCAAGCAGTTACTGGGAGAAAAATAATCTATTCTTTAACCAGTCTTGTTACTCTTGTTCTGGTTTGGATGTTATAAACTCCTTTAGCTAGGCTTAGTATATTCACTCTTATAGCTGTAGAATTGTTTTCTGTAACAGTAATAAGAGAGGTTACATCTTGTCCTAAGACGTTAAAGATTTTAAAATCGGCTATTTCTATGGCATCACCTTCAAGCGTCAACTCACCATTTGAGGGATTAGGGTAAAGTTTTACAGGCTGTATATTTTCTTTATTTAACTCAACGGCTACAATAGAAGAATACTCATATTTTCCGTCAAAGTCAGTTTGTTTTAACCTGTAATAAGAAATCCCTGAATATGGCTTTTTATCAATGTCATAATAGTTAATGGAAGTGTTAGAATTTCCTGCTCCACTTACTCTGGTTACAAACTCCCAGTTTTTAGCATCCTTAGAACGCTCAACGGTAAAATAATCATTGTTGACTTCAGAGGCGGTTTGCCATTCTAGTTGAATAATATTCTCAGAAGGAAAAGCTGTGAAGAAAAGTAACTCTATGGGCAAAGGATTGGGTGTTCCTATAAAAATACCATCACCGTTTGAACCACTAGCAGAGCCTGCAGTGTTATTACAAGGAACACTATTATTGTTACATCCCGGATTACCATTGTTGGTTTGTGTGGTAACGTTTGTGGTAGGTTGTGGACCATTAAATATTACTACACCTTGCCCGCCTGCGCCACCACCTGCATGTGTAGAGGTGTTTATAGTTCCTCCATTACCTCCATTGGCTGAAATAGTAAGGGCGCAACTACCTCCAATAGACCAATTATTTACCCAAAACACAATGCTCCCTCCGGCTCCGCCACCGCCACCGCCATCGTTTCCCGAAAGAGGAGGAGTTTCTCCGTTAGCGGAAATAGTTCTTCCGCCACAAGCTCCAGAAGTAGTAATGGTATTTGCTTTAATCAGTATAATTCCTCCACCGTCTCCACCGTCAGTAGCTACGGAGTTGTTTTGCTGGCCTCCGCCACCTCCACCACCCATAAATATTCTGTTTCCTGTAATGGCTGCCGATAACCCAATGCCTCCATATCCATATCCGCCATTAACGGAAGTACATCCCGCAGCTGTTCCATTCCAGCCATAACCTCCTAATCCTCCTGCAGAGTAGTTTCCACCACCACCACCACCGGCATTTATTTGTACACCGCCACCACCGCCATTCAATATTTTGGCTCTGGCATTGTTATAAGTTGCATTGGTTACTTTGTATATACTTTCTCCTTTATAAGCGTGTTGGCTATTGTTTGCTCTAAATGGAGTGTTGTAACAACTGGTTCCACCTATATAGTAATTAGCTGATTTGTTCCCACCTCTGAATCCATTAAGGTTGGCAGTGATGTTATGATTTAAAGTTAGTGTACCCGGAACTTCCATTGCCACCACACCGCCTACATTTCCGTCCCAATCCAAAGCACTGATGTTTGCAGTAGTAGTATAATTTCCTGCCGACATTCTTCTAAAGGTTATAATTTGTGTACTGCTGTTAGCTCCGGTATTATAAGTGTTTGATAATCCGTTTACGGTAAGTGTGGTAGGTGCGCCACTTGTAAATCCGGTAGTGCTGTTTCCATTTATCGAAGTAATGGTGGTAATTTCAAATAATCCTGCACTGGAGATAGCAGAAAGATTACCAAAGTTTACGTTATCTGCCGTATTAGCACCAATAACATTATCCTGCATTTGCATGATAACCATTAAATCACCAACGGTAAAGCTATGTGCTGCCTGATTTACATTCGATAAGTTAAGAGTTGTTCCTGCTATGGAGGTTACTTTTGCATAACCGTTAATTTGAGAAAAAGATATGCAGGATTGAATAATTAAAAAGCTAAGTAATATATATTTAAAAATAGCTTTTCTCATAAAGTTTTAAAAATCAAAGATATCCATAAAAATACGTAGATGAAAAAAAATAAATATTACAAGTAAAGTTGCTTTAAGTTGCGTCTAAACAATTAATTATTTTGCTTAATTGATTTAACTTGAAATTATATGTCCATTTTTTAAAATGATGCCCTTATTTAAACCCTTGATTAGAAGTATTTTTTTAACTTTGTGTTGTCTTTATGAAGACTTACCAGTATATAATTATCTTTCTTTTATTAGTAGTGATAACTTTTCCTTCTAGGTTATATTACTATGTGGTTAACATTCCGTCTATAATAGAACATTATGAACATCATCTTATGGAGCATGATGAAAATCTAGGTTTCATAGAATATATTGCTATTCATACTTTTGATAAAGCACAGCACGACAAGGAGCATCATGAAGATGAAGAATCACCTTTTAATACTAATAAAAACACATGTTCTTCTGTTCAGTTGCTTAGTTATTTAGTAGTAACAGAATCTTTTTTACCATCACCTTTTACTGAAACTAAGCAGAGAGAAAGCTTATTAAAAGAAAACTTTTACACTTCATCCTATTTATCTTCTATTTGGCAACCGCCTAAGTTTAGTTAGTTCCTTTTTCTTGAAAAGTACTTTAAGCTATTGATAGTAGTCTATTCAGTAGTTTTAAAAATTAACTAAACAATATATTATGTTAGATAAAATCATTTTCTTTAGTATAAAGAATAAGCTTATTATAGGCCTGTTTGTTCTTATTTTAGTTAGTTGGGGAATTTACTCAGTTCAACAACTTCCTATAGATGCTGTGCCGGATATTACTAATAATCAGGTACAGATTATTACCAATTCACCTAGTAATGGTGCCGAAGATATTGAACGCTTTATCACTTTCCCTGTTGAACAAGCTGTTACTACAATTCCGGGAATTGAGGAAGTTCGTTCATTTAGTAGGTTTGGACTTTCTGTAGTAACGGTAGTTTTTGAAGACAATATTGATATCTATTGGGCAAGACAGCAAGTTGGTGAGCGACTTACTTTAGCAATGACAGAAATTCCCAGCGGTATGGGAACTCCTTATCTGGCTCCTGTGTCAACCGGATTAGGAGAAATATATCAATATGTAATTCATACAAAAGAAGGCTATGAAAATAAATACAATGCGGTTCAGTTACGAACCATTCAAGACTGGATAGTTCGAAGGCAATTACTGGGTGTTGAAGGTGTAGCCGATGTAAGTAGTTTTGGGGGGTATTTAAAGCAATATGAAATAAGTCTTGACCCTATTAAAATCCGAAGCATGAATATCAGTATTTCGGAGATATTTAGTGCTCTTGAACGTAATAACCAGAATACAGGTGGCGCTTATATTGATAAAACACCTAGTGCATATTTTATTCGTAGTGAGGGATTGATAGGCTCTGTTGAAGATATAGAGAATATTGTGGTGAAGCAAAACCCTAACGGTATTCCTATTTTAATTCGAAATGTAGCTACTGTCAATGAAGGAACGGCAACACGTTATGGAGCAATGACAAGAAATAATGAGGGAGAAGTTGTTGGGGCTATCGTTTTTATGCTTAAAGGAGCCAATTCTTCTAAGGTGATAAAAAATGTGAAAGATAGAATGGATCAGATTAGGAAAACGCTACCTGAAGGTGTTATTGTAGAACCATTTTTAGATAGAACAAAGCTTGTAGATAATGCAATAGGAACAGTAACCACCAATTTAATTGAAGGAGCTTTAATAGTTATTTTTGTGTTGTTAGTGTTGCTTGGTAATCTTAGAGCAGGATTAATAGTAGCTTCCGTTATTCCTCTTGCAATGTTATTTGCAATATCCATGATGAATTTATTTGGAATAAGCGGAAATCTGATGAGCTTAGGAGCGATAGACTTTGGTTTAATAGTAGATGGGGCAGTGATAATTGTTGAAGCAACTATGCATCATTTGGGCTTACGTAAATCTCAAACCATGCTTACGCAATCACAGATGGATGAAGAAGTTTATTCATCAGCATCTAAAATAAGAAATAGTGCTGCTTTTGGTGAGATAATAATCCTTATTGTATATCTGCCTATTTTGGCTTTGGTTGGAGTGGAAGGGAAAATGTTTAAGCCAATGGCACAAACTGTTTCTTTTGCAATTCTTGGTGCCTTTTTACTTTCATTGACTTATGTTCCTATGGTCAGTGCATTGTTTCTTAGCAAAAAGCCGGTAGCCAAAAGAAATATATCCGACAGAATAATGGATTTTTTCCATAAGATATATGACCCTGTATTGAACTTTACGTTGCAATTCCCAAAGGCTGTGGTGGGAGTTGCAGTAGGTCTATTTATTATAGCAATTCTTCTTTTTAACTCAATGGGAGCTGAATTTATTCCTACACTGGACGAAGGTGATTTTGCTGTAGAAACCAGATTGATGACAGGAAGTAGTTTAGCAAAGTCTGTTGATGTGTCGTTAAAAGCATCCAAGATTTTACAAGAAAATTTTCCTGAGGTCATTCAAACTATCGGGAAAATTGGTTCAAGTGAAATACCTACAGACCCAATGCCTTTAGAAGCCTGCGATTTAATGATTATCCTTAAAGATAAAGAGGAATGGGAAACCGCATCATCCCGAGAAGAACTTGCAGAAAAAATGAAGGCTAAATTAGAGCAATTTATACCCGGAGTTAATTTTGGTTTTCAGCAACCTATTCAGATGAGATTTAATGAGCTGATGACGGGTGCAAGACAAGATGTGGTGGTTAAAATTTATGGAGAAGATTTAGATAAACTTGGTCATTACGCTAGACAAGTAGGAGCAATAGCTAAACAAATAGATGGGGCGGAAGATGTGTATGTAGAAGAAGTTTCCGGTTTGCCTCAAATGGTAGTTACTTTTAATAGAGATAAAATAGCACAATTTGGGCTAAATATAGAAGATGTAAACACCGTTATTCGAACGGCATTTGCAGGGGAAAAAGCCGGGCTTGTTTTTGAAGGTGAAAAGCGTTTTGATTTAGTGGTAAGACTTTCCGATAAAAATCGCCAAACATTAGATGATTTAAAAGGACTTTATGTAACTACTCCTAAAGGAAGTCAAGTTTCATTAGAGCAATTGGCTGATGTCAGATTCAAGGCAGGACCAAATCAAATACAAAGAGATGAGGCTAAAAGAAGAATCATAGTTGGGTTTAATGTTAGAGGAAGAGATGTAGAAAGTATTGTAGAGGAGATTCAGAAAAAGATAGACGGAGAGGTTAATTTTGAACCGGGATATTTTCCTACTTATGGCGGAACGTTTGAAAACCTGAAAGCAGCAAAAAAACGATTGAGTGTTGCAGTTCCGGTTGCTTTATTGCTAATATTTCTGTTGCTCTATTTTACATTTTCATCTATAAAACATGCGTTGCTCATATTTACTGCAATTCCATTATCCGCAATTGGTGGTGTAATAGCTTTATATCTAAGAGGAATGCCTTTCAGTATTTCTGCAGGTGTTGGGTTTATAGCTTTGTTTGGAGTAGCTGTGCTAAACGGAATTGTGTTGGTTGCGGAGTTTAATCGTTTGAAAAAAGAAGGTATTAGCAGTATGAATGAAATCCTTAAAAAAGGAACTGCTGTAAGGCTAAGGCCTGTAATTATGACCGCAATGGTAGCATCACTTGGATTTTTACCTATGGCTTTATCCAATGGTAGTGGAGCAGAAGTGCAACGTCCTTTAGCAACTGTTGTTATTGGCGGGCTGATAACAGCTACATTATTAACATTATTAGTATTACCTATTCTTTACAAATGGTTTGATAAGATAAACATGAAAACAACTAAAATGAAAACTGCTGTTGTCATCTTGGCTTTTGCATTACCTGGTTTAGCAAGCGCACAAGAAAAAGCAATTACTTTAGATGAAGCTATAAAAATTGGCTTGGAAAATAATAAAACCATTCACTCCGCTAATTTGGAAATTAGGCATCAACAATTGCAAAAGAGAGCGAGTGTCAGCCTTCCCAAAACAGATGTTTCTGTGGTTTACGGGCAGTATAATAGTGTTATAAAAACAGATAATAATTTAACCGCTACTCAGTCTGTTCCTTTTCCTACTGTTTTGTCTGCTAATGCTTCTTTAGGTAATGCATTAATTAAAAGCAGTGAGCTTAAATACGCAACTACCGAAAATGAGGTTGTTCAGCAAATAAAAACACTATATAATCATTTACAGTATTTGTACGAACAGCAAGAGATATTAAAGCAGCAGGATAGTATTTACAGTGAATTTGTAAAAGCAGCCACTCTGCGTTACGAAACCGGTGAGAGTAATTTACTGGAAAAAACTTCTGCCGAAGTGAAGCATCATGAAATGACAAATGCTTTACAGGCAAATCAGAGTGATATTAAATCACATTTAATCTATTTGCAAGCATTATTGGGAGTCAGCAATTCACTTGACTTGGCAGAAAAAAGTTTGTCCGAACACAGTTTTAATCTTGTTCAAGATAGTTCTGTTATTGCTGCTAATCCAAGCTTACAATACGTTATGCAGGAAATTGAAATTGCCGAGCGAAAGAAAAAACTCTTATCTAATCAAGCATTGCCTGATATTACGGTAGGCTACTTTAGTCAGACTTTAATTGGTACTCAAACCATTAACGGACAAGATGTTTATTACGGTTCTTCTGATAGGTTCACCGGAGTGCAGGTAGGGTTGGCAATACCGTTATTCTTTGGTTCTCATGTAGCTAAAGTAAGAGCTGCTAAAATAGATAAGCAAATAGCTGAAAGCAATTATGAGCTGTATGAGACTAATTTAAAAGCGACTTATCAGCAAGCTATTCAAGCATATTTAAAAAATAAACGAAGCCTGGAGTATTATCAGAATTCTGCTCTGCCCGATGCTGAACTTTTACTTAAAAGCACACAATTATCCTACCGACAAGGCGATATGGGGTATGCTGAGTATTTATTACACATGAATAGCATTAATACTATTCAGGATAACTATTTAAAAACACTTAAAGATTACAACCAAAGTATTATCAATATTGAATTCCTTATGGGAAGTAACTAATAATGATTTAAAATTTAGAAAAAATGAAAACGATATATAATACACTTCTTGCAGCTTGTGCACTTTTATTACTTTATTCATGCCATAGCCATAAAGAAGAAACATCCGAAAAACATCAGGCTGAAATGAATGAAGTACTGTTAACTCCCGAACAGTTTAAAACCGTAAATATTCAATATGATAGAGTAAAAGAAAGAGTTTTAGGACTTACTATTAAAGCTACGGGAATGTTAGATGTACCGCCTCAAAACCTGGTGAATATATCTTCACCTTTTGGTGGGTTTGTAAAGAAGACAGAGCTACTTCAAGGAATGAAAGTTAAAAAGGGGCAAGCACTGGCTGTATTAGAACATTCTGATTTTGTTCAATTTCAGCAAGATTACCTTGACTATAAAAGCCAGTTAGACTATTTGAAGCTGGAATACGAACGTCAAAAACAATTAGCGGAAGAAAACGTGAACTCAAAAAAGGTACTCCAAAAAGCAAAGAGTGAATATGAGAGTATGAATGCAAAAGTAATGGGACTTGAGGCTAAATTAGAAATGATGAACATTAATGTGAAACACCTGGAACAAGGAAAAATATCTCCTTTAATTACATTGTACTCACCAATTAATGGTTATATCACGGAAGTAAATACCAACATAGGTGCATTTGTTAATCCTACCGATGTATTGTTTAAAATTATTGATACCGAACATTTACATGCAGAACTTACTGTTTTTGAAAAAGACGTTCCAAAAATTAAAATAGGACAGAACGTTAAATTTCACTTAGTAAATGAAGAAAAAGAGAGAGAGGCCGAAGTGTATTTAATAGGTCGTGAAATAAGCAGTGACAGAACCGTAAGAGTTCATTGCCATTTACAAACAGAAGACAGAGAGTTATTACCGGGCACATTTATTTCAGCAATTATTGAAACAGATACCAACCGATTACCGTCATTGCCTGATGAAGCCATTACCTCAATAAACGGAAAAAATTATGTTTTTGCTAAAAAGGTGAGTGATAGCGATGAGTATCATTTTGAAGTGATAGAAGTTGAAAAAGGGGAAAGCGAGTCCGGTTATACCGCAGTTGTTTTCCCTGAAAAATTTAACTGGAAATCAGCAGAAATAGTAGTGAGTGGTGCGTATGACTTATTAAGTAAACTTCATAATACAGAAGAAGAGGGTGGTGGACACGGACATTAATTTATTTAATTATATTTAGGTGAAATGAATACCCATAATTCCCAAAATAAAAAACTATATAAACAAGCCTTTGCTCTGGCCATATTTACCATTGTATATAATGTTATTGAGGGAATATTGTCTGCTTATTTTGGGGTAAAAGACGAAACGCTTACGCTCTTTGGTTTTGGAATGGATAGTTTTGTGGAAACTATTTCCGCCATTGGTATTGCACAAATGGTGGTAAGAATTAGAACTAACCCTGACTCTGACAAAAGTAAGTTTGAAGTACTGGCACTTAAAATTACCGGTTGGTGCTTTTATGCTTTATCGGTAGTATTACTGGTATCAGCAGTTATTAGCATTATTGAAGGGCATCAGCCAACATCTACCGTTGCGGGAATTGTTATTGCAAGTATTTCCATTTTAGTGATGTGGGCACTTATCATTTCTAAAAAATATTTGGGTAAGCAACTAAATTCTTCTGCGATGATTGCTGATGCTAACTGTAATCTGGTGTGCGTATATATGTCTGTTTTGCTGCTCTTATCAAGTGGCTTGTACGAGCTGTTTCAAATCCCTTATATAGATGCATTGGGCGCTTTAGGCTTAATTTACTTTTGTATTACCGAAGGAAAGGAAGCTTTTGAAAAAGCAAAAGGAATTCACTCATGCGGTTGTGATGATGCTACTCATTAAGTAAATCTTTTACCTGTTCCAAGTGTCTTTGGGTGTGATGAATTAAAAAGTTCAGCCAGTCACTAATAGTCATTTCACCTAGTCTGGGATGAAGATATACTTTGTTGTCAATGATTAATTTTCCGGAGCTTAAATCTTCTTTCAATCTGTTGCGTTGGGTGGTAAATACCCTTTCAAATTCCTCAGCAGTAGTAATGTTGCCTTGTGGTTCCAAAAAATCAGGAGCGGCAACTTTTCTGTCACGGTAGCCTACCAGTATTTTTTCCATCTTTTCGTTGCCGTAAATAGTAGCGGTTTCGTTACTTTTTTCGGAGGGCTTACTAATGCGTTTACAAACGGATAATTCCGTCATACAGATGTGTTCTAATACTTGAGCAATGCTCCATCCGTTGGCCGGTTCTTTATTCAGTTGCTCGGGTGTACAGCTTTTGGCTAAGGTAATGGCTGCTTCCGTGTTTTTGTCTAATCTATTAATGTATTCGCTTATCTCCATAAAGCTAAGGTATTCTTTTTCTTTTTAATTCTTACCTTTGGTTAAATCATTTTAGCGTTATGAAAAAAGTAGTTGCCATCCTTTGTTTTTTAATGAGTGTTGTATTTGTACAAGCACAAAAGAAAGTAGATACACTGGAAGTGAAGACCAACATTTATTGCAGCCACTTTCAGGTATGTGAAACAGGTGATGGCATGTTTAAAAACAACTTTATTTACAACAAAGGCATTAAATCATATCATGTAGATGATAAGACCAACATTATTACTGTAGTGTACAAACCCAAAAAAATTACTCCTGCCGAAATACGTCAGGCCATTGCCAAGATGGGCTTTGATGCCGATGATGTAAAGGCAGACGAAGAAGCCCATAACAAGTTAGATGCTTGTTGTAGAAAAGAATAGTAAGGTGTTATAAATCGTCCGGCTCAATATGGATTAATACATTGGCTATTTGCGGAACTTCGTTTTGTATTTTGCTCTTTACCTCATGCGCAATATCATGTCCTTTCTTTACCGATATATTTCCGTCAACCGTTAAGTGTAAATCTACATGATAGGAGAGCCCTGCTTTTCTTACAAAGCATTTTTCCGTTCCTTTCACGCCTTCCACAGTAGCAGCCACTTCTCGTAATTCTTCTATTAAATCTTCATATACATGTTCGTCCATAATTTCGCCTAGGGCAGGACGAAAAATCAAATATGCATTGTAAACAATAAATCCTGATGCTAATAATGCTGCCCAGTCATCGGCCGACTCATATCCTTCGCCCATAAATATGGCTACAGAAATGCCTATTAATGCCATTAGTGAAGTAATGGCGTCACTTCTGTGATGCCATGCATCTGCTTTAAGTGAAGAGCTTTTGGTTTTATCACTTTTTTTGGCAACAAATCGGTAAAACAATTCTTTAATAACCACAATGGCACCCAATACAATTAGCGTATAATTTTCGGGAGCCTTGTGCGGAGTTTTGATGTGCAAAATACTTTCGTAAGCTATTACGGTAGCAGAGGTTACTAAAAAACCAACCACTATAAACGTTACCAGTGGTTCTATTTTTCCGTGTCCGTACGGATGATTTTCATCGGCAGGCTTGGTAGAATACTTTAAACCAATAACTACCAATACAGAAGAAAGCACATCGGTTAAGGACTCAATGGCATCGGCAATTAAAGCGTACGAGTTTCCGAAGAATCCGGTTAAACCTTTTATAATAGCCAGTGCAGCGTTGCCAAAAACACTCACATAAGCCGTATTAATGGCTACCTGTTTATTGCTTTTTTTTATTTCGTTTGGCATAAATTAATGCTCCTGCAATCAAAACTACGTATAATCCCAAAATGTAAAGTAATTGCTTGGGTTCTTCTCTGTATTCGTAATAGAAAATAAGTAAACCACCTATAAAAAGCCCTATCATGGCTACAAATGCAGGAAGAATATGTGTGTTGGTTTCTTTTCGTTTTTTGTAATTGGCATACGCCATTAAAAAAGAAACGATGATAAAGGTAATACTGCCAAACTCTAAAATGATTTTAAGCCCGCCACTGAGGATAAGTGCAAAAGCAAATATGCTCATGGTAATAATGGAGTAGTTTGGGATATGTACTTTTATCTTGTGGGACAGTTTATCGGGCAAGTAACCGTCTTTTGAAATAACAGCCATCATTCTGGAGGCTCCGAATATAGTACCGCTGATGGCGCTGGAGGTGGCGAGCAAAGCACCAAATATGACAATAAACATTCCGAAGTCGCCTAGTATTCCTTGTGCGCCTGCCGCCAATGCATATTCTTTTCCTTCAATAATTTTTTCTTTTGGAATGCTGGAAATAGCCCCTACAGCAATTACCACATATAGTAAAGTGGCTATACCAATAGCACTATAGATAGATCTGGGAATGTTCTTTTTAGGATTATCCATTTCGTTGTAGGCATGTATGACCAACTGAAAACCTTCAAAGGCTACAAAGGTGATGGACGATACAATTAAGATGTTGATGAACGAAGTACTCTCTTCAAAAATGGGAGTGAAGTTGTCTAAATCTCCTTTGTTTACCAATAGTCCTGAAATAACCAGTAAAATGGCAATCTTGGTATATACCATCCAGTCTTCTATTTTGCCCATGCCTTTTACACTCACTAATTAATGACGGCAAAAATGAGAATGATAATTCCCGCTACCAGTCGATTAATCCAGAAATTGTCTTCAAAGGGCAGGAGGCGACAGAAATAAGAAGCAAAGGTAAAGGCATATAGTGCCAGTGTGCTGATGTAGCCAAAGGTAATCAACCAGCCAATGGCAGAGGAGGCAAAGTGAGAATCGGGAAATGATTTTTTGTAAAAAGAATACGTAGCCCCTTCATCTTTGTACAACTGTGCCAGTTTAATGTAAGAGTAGGCGGCAAAGGTGGCCAGCACACCGCCAATTAATATGGCTATGGGAGTAGCGTTGCCAATACGTTCTACCGAAACACCCAGTATGGAAAAAATACCACCGCCTACCATTCCGCCCAATGCGATGGCTATTAACTCTATTAGTCCGAGCTGCTTTTCTTTTTGGTTTTTCGACATCTCCGGTGCGACAAAGATATCAAACTATGTGGGAGAGACCAGTTACGGTTTTATATTATTGCTTTATTATTTTACGAATAGTAGTTTGATGTGAGCCGTTCGTAATTTTAATAAAATAAGTACCTGCGGCATAACCGGAAAGGTTTAGCCTTGCTTGTTCTTTTAGAGTGCTTTGCTTTAATCTTCTGCCAAATACATCATACACTTCTACGTTTATTTCTTCTTTATCATTGCTTTTAATTTGCAAATAATCAATTACCGGATTAGGAGATAAAGTAAGAGTAGTTGCCAATTCATTTTCATTACTACCAAGTGTGGCGCAATTATTTAATATTTCAGTTTGTGTATTACAACCTGTTAAATTTGCATTTATGGTAATTACGGCTCCGGCAGGAGGGTTTGCCAGATAATTACAAATGGTAGGTACTGCGCAAAGAGATAAGTTACCGTTTAACGTAAGGTCAAGATTGCTGCCCACAACGGTAGTATTGTTGCCAAGTCCTGTTAAATTACTTAGTGCAGTATTGTTTTCAATAAAAATACCACCTTCCGGTCCGCCAACTATTACATTTACATGACTTAGTGCAGATATATCATTTAACTGAGGATTTTCTACCAGTTCAAGTGTTTCGCCAATGTACTTTAAAGAATCTAAGCCGTTAAGATTTTGTAAGGTGCCGTTATCTCTGATAATAACAGAACCGTTTACGGTATCTATGTTATTAAGACCTGCCAATGAGGTTAAGGAATTACAGGTTCTTATGGTAAACTCACCTGTAATAGCGTTTAAATTACTAAGGGCAGTAATGGAATTTAAAGCAGGTAAGTCTCTTAAGATAAAACCGTCTAAAGGGTCGTTACCTAAAGTAGTAATGTTTTGTAGCCCGTTTAAATTAGTAAGTAAAGGACAGTTTCTTATTTCAAAAGCACCGAGTACCGAAGTCAGTTGTGATAAAGGACTCAGGTCGGTAATGTCATTTCCCATAATTTTAATGTCAATTCCATCGGGTATTACGGTACAGGTAGGATAAGTAGTGGGGAAGGCGTTAACCTGTGCCTGAGAGGAAAGAGTTGTACCGGCCGTAGGACATTGTGCCAGGGTAATTTGAACTGAAAAAAGGATAATTGCGACAGTGAAGAGGGTTGTTTTTGAAAACATAAATGTGTTGTTTTTTATACGTTTTGAAATTTTGCGCAAAGGTAATACTTTGCTTTTTCTGATGATGGTAGCCTAATACTTTATTTTTCCTTTTTTACAAAAATTAACAATTGTGTACTGAGCAGTAAATAATAAAACTGTTTTTTACTGCGTTTACCAATTTATACCATTGAATGACGTTGGGTTACTAAAGAGCAAAACAATTAAAGTAAAACACTTTCATTTTACCCAACAAGTGAAGTTAAAACAAAAGGAGGTCAGTTATGGCTCCATATTCAAATATTTCAAACACCCTGAGTACGGGTGACTATAACCAAATTATTAACAGGATTAACGCCATAAAAGCTGCGTTACCTTTTTTAATTAATCTTACCGTAAGCGAACGGAAAGGCGGATTGAAAATGGGTGACAAGAGCCTGGCGTTTGTCAGCAAGGCATTGGAGTATGCCACTGCGCACCCTAATTTAGTGCCGCCTTATCTGAATGTAGGCGAATTTCAGAAAGACCACACTTTACGGGAGCAGTTGCTGCACATTTTGCGCGAACTCAATATGCTGGTAGAAGCCGTTGACGATACCGTGATGGCTCTCGGCACAGAAGAGTTTGAGCAGGCGCTGCTATTTTACAATAGTGTAAAGCAAGCCATTAAAGGCAATGTGCCTGGCACCGATGCCATTTATGAAGATTTGGCAAGCAGGTTTCCCGGTGGCGGTTCGTCTGCCGATAACGGAGAAGACGAAGAACCCGTTACACCTAATCCTGCTTCATAGTACTACTCTTTAGTAGTTGTTCATGGTTTGAAGCACCGCTTTAGCTAATTGTAGCTTGGCGGTGTTTCTTTTTTTGTAGAACGAACCAAAGCAAAAGACAACATTAGCTTACACATAGTTAAAACATACACTTTATTAGCTAAATTAAGCTTGTGGTAAGGTGGCTTG
Source organism: Bacteroidia bacterium (assembly GCA_030426475.1). GTDB lineage: Bacteria > Bacteroidota > Bacteroidia > Flavobacteriales_E > Vicingaceae > CALALS01. Next base: position 1,772 of record JAUHYR010000047.1, on the reverse strand, counting down.
ACCAAACTGTTAGCTGAATGAACCTAACGGATTGTCGACTTAGACTAATTGTTAGCCGACCGAAGCTTGCCGAAAGCCTAAAGGGGCGATACATATTGCTAAAGAGACCTAAACGTTTGCCTCTTTAACCTTAGCGAAAGCCTAATAGACCAAAGCACATTGCCTCAGGGGGCTTAGCCTAAGCCCCCTTAACCTTAGCGTAAGCCCTTTGAACCAAAACTATAGCCTCCGCCACCAATGCTTATTGCTTCATTGAACAAACGGATTGGTGAAGTGGGCAATAATTATGTTATAATTAATAATCTTCTGGATTTTTATCAATTATTCTCCATGGATGTAAATATCTAATACTATCCATTTGAGAGTATTCAAGTTCCTCTAATTTTAAAGAATAGGTTTTTAGAGAATATTCATTTCTTATTTCATTTATAGCTACTCGACTTGTAGATAGAACAGTGAAGTAATCTTCAAATGACATTTCATTTGAAACATTTACTCGGATTAAGTAATTAGGATTAGCTTTTATTAGCGTTTTAAAACTATTTACAAGCGCTGACTTATTAGTGGTTATACCATTAATTAAATAATTTCCTTTACTTGTGTATTCTACTTCAATAATATTGAAGCTACTATCTATAATAAGTGTGTTGGGGGGAGGAGGATAATTAGTCGGTGGGTCTAACAATTTGTAGAAAAAACATTTAGTATAATATCTTTTATCAAACTCCGTCTTGCTCGGGACAACGGCATAACCAATTAAAAGGACTTCATTTTTCGCTAATTCATTTTTTACTTTAGAAATGAACTCCATATTAATATTCTTATCAATATATAGCTCATATCTAATCATGTGGGATTCAAATGGCTCACAAAAGACTTTAGAAATAAAATTATACTCAGCTAAATTATTTAGCGGAACAATTTTGTTTTCAATAATTATTATTGGTTTGCGTGTTTTAGTTTCTCTTGTAATATATATTTTTTCAACGTCTGATTTTGGCACTCTTCCTTCATAAAAATCAGACTCGGGCAACTCAAAAGGATACTTAAAGATAAGGTTTGATTTAATAAAATTCTTGTTGAGTGTTTTATAATCGATAATATCAATTTTTGATAAGCCATACGATAAAGTGCTAACAACCACTAAACTTATTCCCATCCATTTTAAACTTTTCTTTTTATTAATTAGCCTTATTGAAATCCATGAATGAAGAAAAAGTACAATTGCCATTAGTATAAAAACATAATTGTACTTTGGATAGAATTGAAAAACGTAAAATCCACCCTTAAAAACAATACCGAAAAATAAACCAAATAGAAATGCTAATTTACTAAACCAGCTTAAAAATGACCATGTTAAAACTGTTTGGTCATTTACTATTCTATTTCTTTTATTAGTGTTTAATGAAAAAATTCTTTTAGGCTTATTAAACCAATGATTAAAGCAAATGTTCTGAGCTGTAATAACTGCAATTGAAGCAAAATATAGATTGTAAAAATTAACTTCTTTCTCTGTGAATATCCAAAAATGTGACTCGCCAGTTGTTGATAGAACCCTGAATATTTCTCTAAGAATGTAGAGTAAAGCATAAAAAAAGTAAGCATATAAAATCCCTACTAGTAAGCCCATAATAAATCTTGACTTACTTATTTTAAATAAATCATCATTTTTTCTGGAATATCTTCTTGATATTAAACTCAATTTTACTCTAAAAAATCTTTAGGTATTTGTTTATTAAATTCAGAAATGGCAAACTCTATTAATTCAATGC
>JAUHYR010000046.1 GCA_030426475.1 Bacteroidia bacterium | reverse complement strand
TTTAATAATTTTATTGTCGTTATAATTCTCCACATCTATTAATGACATTTGCTTAGCCTGTTCAAGAGTTACTCCCTCAACTTGGGCAATTAAAAACACTTTAATCTCTTCAATTTTGTTATACAATTCAGAAGACGCCAAATGAAAGTCATTTGCTTCCGGCTTAGTTGGATTAGCACTAATCAATTTTTCATTTGCAGTTATTAATTCTTTGGCATTATCATTCATAAAATCATACGATGCCGCTATGCTGTTTTTTACTTCATTACTATATCCTAAATTAAATAATGCATACAACATACCGCCACAAGCCATCATTAAAACAGAGTTTACCGTTGTATTAAACTTTAGCTCTGCTCTTCTAATTCTAGATAAAAAATAAAGAGGTACGTATCCAAAAACAAAAAGAGTGATTCCCCAACGCATTAAAAAGTTAGCATACGGCCAATGCATCAACTTAAAGATAATTCCCATGGAAACCATTATTCCTAATAGAAAACCGATTGATAAAACTATTTTATCTGTCCGTTTTGCCTCATCTTTGAATTTTAAAGCAATCATTAACGGTAAAAAAATTAGACTGAAAATCAAACCTCCTAGTACAATTGTAATAGCTGCTCCGGGCAGATGAAAGGTTTTTAATGTAGCACCTAACAGGGTTAACAACGCTGAAGCTATCCCTGATATTTTTAATATATTTTTCATGGCATAATAGTGTTTAAAGGTTAATAAGTTGTCTGTTTCTTCCTGCAGTTCTTTCAAATTTTGTTTGAAAAACCTGGGTAGAATTTTTTCATAGAACTTATAAAAGTCTTCCTCCTCAGACATTTCGTCCTCAATAATACAGCACATGTGATCTAGTAGGTTGTATTGTAGATCTCCAAGTACAACACCATGTGCCTTAATATCATTAAGGATATAGTCTATTTCTTCATCTGAAACTCTATACATTACCCCATCTTTGGCTCAAGGTCTAACAAAAACTTCATGGTATTCATAAAGCCGGCAAATTCATTAATACGCTCGGCAGCAGTTACATGACCTTGCTTCGTAAGCTTGTAGTATTTTCTTACACGCTTACCTATGTATTCTTTTTCTGTTTCCAATTCACCGTTTTGCTCCAGTGAATGCAAAGTTGGATACAGAGCACCTTCCGTAATTTGAATTTTACCTTCTGTTAGCTCTTTTACCTTTTGAGTAATTTCATAACCGTACATCTTTCCCTTCTCTTTAAGAAGGTTAAGTACAATTGTTTTTAAAGTTCCTTTTATAAGTTCTGATGAATACATAGGACAAATATACATAAGATATTTATGTATTTCCAAATTAATACATAAGAAATTTAGGTATTTTCAAATTAAATAATTGATTTAGAGCAAATTAAAATCATAATTTGGATTTTAGCAGCAAAAAAATATATATAAGTTAACGATTAACTAAATTTGGGTTATTGATTTTATAACTTCAAACACGATACAATTTTTACAACAATGGCATTTATAGATTATTATAAAATATTGGAGGTAAATAAAAATGCTACTGAAGCAGAAATTAAAAAAGCTTACCGCAGATTAGCAAGAAAATATCATCCGGATTTAAATCCAAACGATAAAGAGGCGGAAAAAAAGTTTAAAGAAATTAATGAAGCAAACGAAGTATTAAGCAATGCTGAAAATCGTAAAAAATATGATAAATATGGTAAAGATTGGAAGCACGCTGAAGAGTTTGAAAAAGCTCAACAGCAACAACAATATTATAGAGGCGCACAACAGCAATCAACAGATGATTTTTCCGGCACCGATTATTCCGACTTTTTTGAATCCATGTTTGGTGGTGGCTATTCAAGAGGAAACAGAGAAGTAAAATTTAAGGGACAAGATTATAATGCAGAGCTTCATCTAGATTTAAAAGACGTTTACAAAACTCACAAGCGAACACTAACCGTTAATGGCAAGAATATACGTCTAACCATACCTGCCGGAGTAAGTAATGGACAGGTAATAAAAATTAAAGGCTATGGCGGTGAAGGTATAAACGGAGGCCCAAAAGGTGATTTATACATTAAATTTCACATTGAAAATCACACTAAATTTAAGTTGCATAATAATAATCTCTATACTACAGCTGATTTAGATTTATATACAGCTGTTTTGGGAGGAGAAATTACCATAGACACGTTTGACGGAAAAGTGAAGCTAAAAGTAAACCCTGAAACCCAAAACGGCACCAAAGTAAAATTAAAAGAGAAAGGATTTCCTATTTATAAAAAAGAAGGAGATTATGGAGACTTGTACGTCACTTATCAAATTGTAATCCCCACAAAATTATCGCAAAAAGAAAAAGAACTATTTGCTGAACTTAATAAAATACGACCGTAATGAACACAGAAAACTTAATATCATTAAGCCAATTATGCAGTCAATATAATCTTGAAATTTCATTTTTTCATAACTTAAATGATATTGGACTGCTTGAGTTTATAGTAGTGGAAGAAGTATATTATTTAGACCCTGATAAAATTAGTGATGTAGAAAAAATCATTCGGATACATCATGATTTGGAAGTAAATATTGAAGGAATTGATGTCGTTTTTAATTTACTGGAAAAAATAGACGATTTACAAAATGAATTAACGGCTGTTAAAAATAGACTGCGCATATACGAAGAATAAAAGCCACACAATAAATTACCTAATAATGGGGTTTACTAAATAAAATCCCGTTATGAATAAAGTTATTTTACTATCTCTTTTTCTGATTATTTCTAGCTTTCTAAAATCAGAAACAAAAACAATTCATGTATATGTTGCTCTTTGCGACAACAAAAATCAAGGAATAGTTCCCGTGCCGGCAGCTATAGGTAACGGGCAAGATGCTACAAAGAATTTATATTGGGGTGCCGGTTACGGAGTAAAATCATTTTTTAAAAATAAAACTACTGACTGGAAATTTCTAAAATCTATTCCATCTAACAATCCGCTTATTTTAGAAAGAGTTTTATTTAAGCATGCTACTAAAGATGTTTATTTATTAGCAGACGCATACGATGGAGCCAAAATTAAAGTCTGCATAGAAGATTTTTTACAAGCAAGTAACGGTCAAAAACCTATCCATATAAATTATGAAGATAAAAAGCTAGGATTCGGAGGTAATGCAAATTTAATCTCCTATATCGGACATGATGGCTTAATGGACTTTTCCGTTGATGTAGCTTTTAAACCTATTACTCAACAGAAAAAAGATGTGATTATTTTAGCTTGTTACAGCAAAAATTATTTTACAAAACACATACAAAAAGCACAAGCCAATCCAATTTTATGGACCACACACTTAATGGCTCCCGAAGCATACACTTTAAAATCCGCCATTGACGGATGGCTAAACAACGAAACCGGAACACAAATAGATGAGCGAGCAGCTCAGACCTATCATCAATATCAAAAATGTGGGATAAAAGGAGCACGTAATTTGTTTACCACAGGGTTTTAAATGCAACTTTTTCCTATCTTTACTCAAACAAACTAAAACCCCAACCTAATGAACGTTTTTGATATTATTGGTGGATACATTTGGATTCCATTTGTAATCATTTTTTTATTCGGAGCATTTTTTATTGTAAAACAAAAAACCGCTATAGTTATTGAACGACTTGGAAAATTTAACAGAGTCGCTAAATCAGGTTTTAATTTTAAGATACCTATTATCGATAAAAAAGCAGGAACAGTAAACCTAAGAGTTATGGAACTCCCTGTTGAAGTGGAAACAAAAACCAAAGATGATGTGTTTGTTAGGCTAATTGTTTCTGTTCAATATTATGTAGTAGAAAGTAATGAAGGTATTCAAATGGCGTTTTATAAATTTGATAATCCTGCTCGTCAAATTCAATCGTATGTATTTGATTCCATTCGTTCTGAGGTTCCAAACATGTTGTTAGATGACGTATTTAGTGAAAAAGATAAAATAGCAAAAGCTGTTCAAATAGAATTGGCAGATACCATGGAGGAATATGGGTATGCCATTATAAAAGCATTAATTACTGACATTGACCCTGATTCAAAGGTAAAACATGCCATGAACGAAATTAATGCGGCTAAGCGATTAAAAGAAGCTGCAAGAGAATATGCAGAAGCAGAAAAAATTAAAGTAGTAGCTGCTGCAGAAGCTGAAGCAGAAAGTAAAAAATTACAAGGTAAAGGTATTGCCGATCAAAGAATTGCCATTGCCACAGGTATCAAACAATCTGTAGAAGAAGTTAAGGGTGTGATGGATGAAGATGTTACCAGCCAAAGTGTAATGAATATGTTGTTTATGACACAGCATTACGATACTATTGCTAAACTTTCTGAAAATGGTGTGAATACTATTTTTGTTCCATATACTCCAAATTCAGTTGGTGATTTACAAACCCAAATTATGGGCAGTATGCTGGCTACTGATGTTTACAACAAAAAAGTTCCTACATCCAAACCAAAAAATACTTCTAAAGATTTTAATTTAGAAGAATAATACCTGGCTAATGAAAGAAGATTTTTTAAAATTCGTTTGGCAACAATCGATTTTTAATACTTCTAATTTGGTTACCACAAAAGGGGAAGCTGTTGAAATAATCAATAAAGGTTTTCTTAATAGTGATGCAGGTCCTGACTTCTTAAATGCCAAAATTAAAATAGGAGAGCAACTGTGGGCAGGTAATGTCGAGCTTCACGTAAATTCATCTCTTTGGGAAGTTCACAATCACCAAAGTGACAGAGCGTACAACAATGTTATACTTCATGTTGTTTTTGAAGACGATAAACTTATAACCAACCAAAAAGGAAATACAATCCCAACTATAGAATTAAAAGGACTCATTCCAAAACATATTTATGAAAATTATATAGAACTTCTTGAAAGTAAACAATGGATTCCGTGTGAAAATTTAGTACAAAATGATGATTTAAAGAATATTAAACTGTGGTATGAATCACTCATAATTGAAAGGATTGAAGATAAGTCAATATCAATTGAAAAAAGATTAATTGAGACAAAGTTTAATTGGGAGCAAGTACTTTTTGAGGAAATAGCCAAATGCCTGGGACTAAAACAAAATGTATTACCATTTGAATTAATGACAAAATCAATCGACTTTAATAAAATACTAACACACTCCAATCAACTTATGCAGCTTGAAGCAATTTTATTTGGCCAAGCCGGATTTTTAAATGATAAGATAAACGATGATTATTACCAATCACTTCAAAAAGAATATCAGTTTCTAAAACAAAAATTTAATCTCACTTCTATTGATTCATCTCTCTGGAAATTTTTAAGACTTCGTCCCGCCAATTTCCCAACTGTACGACTAGCTCAACTAGCTTCACTTATTTATACCCATAAAAGAATTTTTGCAACTATTTTAAATGCAAATAAATTAAACGAGATATACAAAATATTTAATGTCGGCACTTCTGAATATTGGAAAACACATTACCACTTTTCAAAAAATTCACCACAAAAAATTAAATCTATCGGCAAAAGTAAAATCGATATCATCATTATAAACGCCATCACTCCTATGATTTTTCTTTATGCAAAGCATAAGAACGAAGAAAATCTTATTGAAAAAGTTTTGGATTGGCTCAGTAAAACGAAACCTGAAAATAATAGTGTCGTAAATAAATGGAAATCATTAAATTTGCCTATAGAAAATGCAGTCGATTCACAAGCACTGTTACAATTAAAAAATAATTATTGTAACTTTAAGCTTTGCCTAGATTGCAGAATAGGTAAAAACATACTCTACAAAAATGGTAGATAAAATACAGTCATATTTTGAAAAACAAGCTTTCGGAGTTTGTGAATGGTGGGGCAAAAAGCTAGGAATAAAAGCACCTTCTGTTCGTCTTTCATTTATTTATCTTTCCTTTATCACTTTTGGTTCTCCCCTATTTATCTACCTTATTATGGTTTTTATTCTTAAAAATAAGGAAATCATAAAAAGCTTTGGTAAAAAGCGAATTTGGGATTTATAGCATCCATTTTTTTACATTTATACCATGCAAACAATTCTCATTACCGGTAGCAATGGATTACTAGGTCAAAAAATCGTTCATTTATTAAAATCAAAAAATAGTGAGCAACGGTTTACTATTATTGCAACTTCAGCAGGAGAAAACAGAATTTCCGATAAAAATGGTTACACTTACTATTCATTAGATATTACCAATAAAGAAGAAGTAATATCTATTTTTGAAAAAGTAAAACCTAATGTGGTCATAAATACAGCAGCTATGACAAACGTAGATGCTTGTGAAGAACAACAAGAAGCTTGCAGAAAATTAAATGTAGATGCAGTTTCATATCTATTAGAAAGCTGTATTCAACACCAAGCAAAATTCATTCATCTTTCCACTGATTTTGTTTTTGACGGAGAAAATGGCCCCTACAAAGAAACCGACCAACCTAACCCACTTAGTTTTTACGGTCATTCAAAATACGATAGCGAACTACTTTTATTAAACTCCGAATATAAAAACTGGTGTATCGCCAGAACCATTATTATCTACGGAATTGTAGAACAAATGAGCCGTTCAAATTTAGTATTATGGGCAAAAGAATCATTGGAAAATGGAAAAAAAATAAATGTAGTTACTGACCAGTTTCGTTCGCCAACCTTAGCAGAAGATTTGGCTATGGCTTGTTATTTAATGATTGAAAAAGATGCAAAAGGCATTTTTCATATTTCAGGAGAGGAAACCAAAAGCATTTATAATTTAGTAATTGAAGTAGCTGAAACTTATGGTTTAGATACCAAACTTATCAATCCAATAAGTAGTGAGACGCTAAACCAAGCTGCCAAACGTCCACCCAAAACTGGATTTATAATTGACAAAGCAAAAAAAGAACTGAGCTATCAGCCCATGAGTTTTAAAGATGGATTGATATTTTTGAAAAAGCAATTAGATTCTTAAATCAAGAATTATAACCACTCATCATTTTATCTATAGTTATTTTCAAACCAATTAATTACATTTAAACTTGAAAATAATATTGATTAATTAAAAACAACTAAAATGATAACAACGACCACTCCCACCATTCCCGGAAAAGAAATTACAGAAATATTAGGCATTTGCAGAGGAAGCACTGTTAGAGCGAGAAATGTAGGAAGAGACTTTATGGCAGGACTTAAAAATATTGTAGGCGGTGAAATAAGCGAATACAGTAAACTACAAGCTCATTCCAGAGAACAAGCTTTACAAAGAATGTGTGATGATGCAAAAAAACTAGGTGCAGATGCAGTTGTAAATGTTAGATTTCATACTTCTATGATTATGCAAGGCGCAGCAGAAGTATTGGTATATGGTACAGCCGTAAAACTAAGGTAATGGAAGCCATACCATTTGTAATGCTAGGGCTCTACCTTTTGGGTGGAGCAGCCGTTGTGCTTATTTTGATTTACCTCATTTTTAAACGTATTAACGATAGCGAAAAAGAAACCTTTGATAAAAGGGATAATTAAACATGAAAACATCATTTGAAATAAATGAAATTATTCCTGCTACTGCTGAAGAAATTTACAAGTCTTGGTTAAGTAGTGAAGGGCATACCAACATGACAGGTGGTAAAGCAAACTGCAACGATAAAATTGGAGAAGAATTTGATGCATGGGATGGATATATTTCAGGAAAAAATATTCAGTTAATTCCTAATAAAGAAATTAAACAAAGTTGGCGAACGGCTGAGTTTGATGATACTGATAATGATTCCCATTTAACTATTCAATTAAAAGATGTTGATGAAGGATGTGAAGTAACTATTATTCACACCAACATTCCTAAAGGACAACCTGATTACAAACAAGGTTGGATTGACCACTATTTTACTCCAATGAAAGAATACTTTGGTAAATAAAACCTATTTAACCAATATAAAACTTCCATGAAAAAGGCAATATCTATACTGATTATTTTAACTAGCCTTTTGAGTTGTAATAATCAACCGAAAGAATTTGACAAGACAGTTGTTGACACGGAAATAAAAACAAAAAAAGTTTCTAATTCAAAATACTACACCGAACTAGATACAATCATTATTGTAATAGAAATTGGTGACACTTTTAAATTCTCGAAAGAAAGTTTCAACAATATTGTAGATAACCATCCAGAGTTTTTTGAAAAATATCCAAATAATCCTGACCAAGCATATTTCAACTTAAATGAAAGTGAAGAATTCTTGAGTGAAGTTGGACAGGATGCTTATTACGTTCTTTATGCTTACTTTCTTAAACAAAGAAACGGAGTTAAAGAATTTGCTCAAGAAAGACAAAAACTCATAGACATTTACTCCAACATCAATTCATTATTTGGACACTTTGAATATGGTGGAACTTACTTTGGACATCAAAATAGGCGGATTTTAGGATATGCTGAATATTCAATTTACTTACTTCCAAAAAATAAAAATCACATTTCTAAAACATATGATATTTCAAAGCAAAAAGAACTATATATAAATTCATTGCGACAACTTATAGCAGACGAGAGCAAAATCGATTTTGAAACTTTTGGGGAAGAAAAAACTGAACGAACAAAAAAATTAAATACGATAGTTGACGAACTCAGTAATTTAATTACCAGCAATTTTTATTTAAGAAGAGCTCAAGAGTTTCATTATTCGCATTATGAGTATTATTGACAAAACTTATCAACTTTTGCCTAATGCCTAGTTAACTTATCTAGGTTTTTTGCTTTTTCTTTTTAGCAGCCGGAAATAAAATATTGTTTAAGATTAAACGATAACCCGGAGAGTTAGGATGTAAGTTTAAATCTGTTGGAGGGTCACCAACAAAGTGCTGATAATCTTCAGGGTCATGACCGCCATAAAATGTCCAAGTTCCTTTTCCTAAAGTTCCGTGAATATATTTGGCCGAACCTAAGGCTTTGTTTTCACCCATAATTAATACATTAGGTTTTATCAATCGTTTATCAAAAGCCGTAGTTTGCCCCATAAATCCTTTTATCACACTTTCATGATTTTGACAGAGCATAGTTGGAACAGGGTCCCACTTTGCCGAAAAATCAAATAAGGTAAAGGCATCTAAGTTTTGTGGCGTACGAGCATGAAACGGAGTAGCGTCAATGTTTGAAAATTCATATTCTAACGGATTGGTACTAATCGTAAAATCTTCAAAAGCAAATGTTTTTTCGTAATCTATTTTAGAATTAAAGTTTGGAGTAGCAGGATCGCCATCGTACATGTATTCACAAATATCTATTCCTTCTGCGGAAAGTGCTATATCGTAAGAATCCGTTCCGCTACACATGGCAAATAAAAATCCGCCACCTGCTGTGTATTCTTTTATTTTTAAGGCAACGCCCAACTTCAGTTGAGAAACTTTAGAAAAACCCAGTTTTTGAGCCATTTCCTGATTAAACCGTTCTTGTTCTTTGTACCAGGCGTGATTTCTATAACTTGCATAAAATTTTCCGTACTGGCCCGTAAAATCTTCATGGTGTAAATGCAGCCAATCGTACTTTATCAAATCTCCTTTTATAATTTCTTCATCATAAATTACATCATACGGAATTTCGGCATAAGTTAATGCCAACGTAACCGCATCATCCCAAGGCATTTTATTTTTTGGAGAATATACCGCAATTTTAGGTGCCACTTCCATTTTTACCGCATCTTGGTTTACTTCAGGATTAGCAATATCGGTAAGTATTTTAGTAGATTGAACGTCCGCAATTATTTCATAAGAAACACCTCTTATTACAAATTCATCTTCAATAAGAGCATTGTGTTTCACCATAAAGCTTCCACCTCTGTAGTTAAGTAACCAATATACTTCTACATCTTTTTGCAAAATCCAATAAGCAACACCGTAAGCCTTTAAGTGGTTTTTTTGGCTTTTATCCATAGGCGCCAATATATAAGCAGCATTGGCTACCAATGAAGAAAATACAATCAATATGACTATTAAAAATCTCATTAACTAAAGTATAAAGTTAAGAATTTTGATTGGTTGATACAGTTTAATCGTAAAGCTTTAAGAACTTTTAACTTTATTATCTCAACTAAAACGGTGCATCGTCAAAATTAGTATCAAAAGTTGAGCCGGAATCGTCATCATCATCAAAGTCCTCATTTAAACGAGAACCTCTTGTAATGGTATTGGCATCATCAAAATCTTCATTAGGAATAATTGAATTCGCATTTCCAAAATCAGAAGTGTCAAATTCTAGATTTTCAAATTTAGCCAAATGATTTTTAAAACCAAGTTTAACCGTTCCTACTGAACCATTTCTGTGCTTTGCAATAATTATATTGGCTTGCCCTGCTGTTGGATTTCCTTCTTCATCTTCTAAAATTCCATAATATTCCGGTCGGTGGATAAACATTACCATATCGGCATCTTGCTCAATAGAACCCGATTCTCTTAAGTCAGAAAGTTGAGGGATTTTATCGCCACCTCTTGTTTCTACAGCTCTACTTAACTGAGAAAGCGCCATAACAGGAATATTTAATTCCTTTGCAATACTCTTTAATGAACGAGAAATAGTAGATATTTCTTGCTCTCTGTTTCCTTTACCTTCTCCACCGGCTGTCATTAATTGAAGATAATCGACAATTAGCATTTGAATATTATGTTGTGCTTTTAATCTTCTGGCTTTTGCTCTTAACTCAAAAACAGAAATAGCGGGAGTATCATCAATAAAAATTTGAGCTTCATCCAAACCTCTGATTTTTGCATGTATTTGTTCTAATTCATGACGAGCTAAATTTCCGCTTCTTAATTTTTCAGAAGATATTCCTGATTCAGATGAAATTAATCTTGACACCAATTGAATAGATGACATCTCCAAAGAAAAAACAGCTACAGGTGCTTTAAATTCTACCGCTGCATTTCTAGCTAAAGACAAAGCAAATGATGTTTTACCCATGGCAGGACGAGCAGCTAAAATAATTAAATCAGATGGCTGCCAACCTGAAGTCATTCTATCTAAATTCACAAAACCAGATGGCGTACCAGATAAACCTCCCTCACGATTAGCTGCTGTTTCAATTTGTTTGATAGTTTGTCGAATTAAAGTTGACATACTATCATAATTCTTTCTTAAGTTTCCTTCAGAAACAGCAAACAAATTACTTTCTGCTTTATCTAATAAAGTAAAAACATCTGTAGTATCATCGTAAGCATCATTGATGATAGTAGTAGAAATTCTAATTAGTTCTCTTTGAATATATTTTTGTGAAATGATACGTGCATGATACTCCACATTAGCTGCTGAAGCAACTCTACCAGTTAATTTTGAAATGTAATATGCCCCACCAACTGTTTCTAGCTCACCTCTTTCGCGTAGCTCATTAGTAACCGTTAAAATATCTATGGGTTCAGATTTAGAAAACAAATCTTGAATAGCAGCATAAATTTTTTGGTGTGCTTCTTTATAAAAACTTTTAGGATGTAAAACGTCAATCGCAGCATTAACAGCTTCTTTCTCTAGCATTAACGCCCCTAAAACAGCTTCTTCTAAATCTAGTGCTTGAGGAGGTAACTTTCCTAATTCAATTGACTCTTTTGAAGAAACACTTCTTAACTTTGCTGCTGTTTTTTTAGATTGGTTTTCCGGTTCGGTATTCATGCTTCAAAATTACTTTTTTTACTTTCTCTCTTTGCTTTAGAAAAGATAAGTTATTCTTTGAAGACTAACAAATGAAATTAACAAACGTTGATATCTTTTTTTCCATTAAATTTACATAATGATAATGAGAAACTTAATCCTATTTTTTCTTTTGTTCTTTTTATTTTCATGTAAGAAAAAAGACTCGAATCCTCCTAGTATTGAAGTTTATCAACCAAACAAAAACGCCACCATAAATGCTGGAGAAACTATCTCTATTAAAGGAAAGGCTATAGACGACATAAAAATAGAAACAATAAAAATTTGGTTAAAAGATGAGAGTGGTAAAATAATTGGCAACTCAAAAACTTTGCACTCAGACCAAAACGAATTTGAGTTTGAAACAGGTTTTGAAATTTCAGCATTAACACCATCAGGAAAATATTACTTTCAAATACAAGCTAATGATGGAGTCAATGATAAGAGTGAGTTTATATATGTTTACATCAATGAAGTTCCTCTGTCAACAGAAAATATTTGGTTCGTAAGTAATTCAGCAAATCAAACTAACCTATATGAATTTATCTCCGGAAGTCCCGTTTACAAGACAAGTTTTGCAGGTGATTTTATCGGCAGCTCTTTTATTAGCTCTAATAATGTTTATGTAAATTGTGGAAAGCACTACGGCAATTTAACAGGTTACAACACCAAAATTAATTCAAACGATTGGGAAGTTTCCTGTATTCAAAATCCAACTTTCCCCTATTTTACTGGCATCAACAAATCTATTGATGATAAAATTTTAGTATCTTATTACAATGGACAAGTTAAGGTTTATGATGAGCAAGGAAATTTACAGGCAACTATTCAAAATACTTTAGGATACTTTTCGGAAATAGCTTTTTTAGATGAAGACAACAATATTTTAGTTTGTTTGGAAAAACCAAAATCGGGAGGCACTAATATGTTTTCTGTGTATTACTATTCAAGTGGAGCAATTGCAAACCAAATGGTTATAAGTTCTGACATAAAAGGATTTGCAAGTAATTCATCAAAAATTTATGCTTTCGGAAATGAAAATAATGCAATAAAAAAATACTCTTACCAATTTAACAATAAACAAATTCAGTTTGAACAAACGATAAACGCTGACAGCATACTTTTCACTTATAACAAAGGTAAAGAAGCAACTTACTTCGTTCATAAAAACGGACTATACAATTTCATAAATTCTTCTAACATCAATAGTTATATCTCAAATAAAACATACTCTTACATTACTTTAGATGAAGTAAATGACCTTATCTATGGAATAAGAAACGACTCTATATTCAGTTTTAACTTATCATCCAAAGCGGAAAATTTTCTTTATTTTAATGGCAACAAATGGAAATCAATTGAAATTGAATATAATAAATAAGTGGACTTTTCTTAAATCTATTTTTCTATAAAATTCGTAAGTAATTTCTATGAAAAAAGAATGCTTGCATAATTCAAATAAATTCCATTAACTTTATCACTAATTAGCCTAAAACTAAGTGGGAACTATTCTTAAAAATATTCTTAAAAATTCCAGTACCAGAATTTTAATTATAATCTTCCTTAGCTTTTTAATAGTAGTAGTTTATTTTATCTCTTCAAATTATTATTCACAGCTTACTAATCTTGAATCAAAAGAGCTAACCAAGCTTGAGAGTATTGCAAAAACCCTTTCCAATCAGATTGACGGGAATATGCACCAAACTTTATACAATACTTTTAAAGAAAAAAACTCTATTACTTCCAACTCGCAATCACCTATCTACCAACAAATCCACTATCAGCTTTTATCCGCTAAAAATGTAAATAATATTTCCACTACCATATATATGTTGGTATATGACCAAGAAGTAAAAAAATTCTTTTATACCGTTTCCACTTCTGAAGAGCCTTTTTATAGGCATGAATATATGAAATACCCTCAAGTATTGGTAGATAATTATGACGTTGGAGCAACCATTCCCAGATACGAGACTGAAAATGGAATATGGTTGTCAGCATTTGCTCCCATTAAAAATAAAGAAGGAAAAACAGTAGCAGTTGTTGAGCTAGACCAACAATTTGATACGTTTATTGACGAAGTAAATAGTATGTTTTTGAAAACTGCTATGATATCTGTTATCATCATTATTATAGTAGCTGTTGTATTATTACGCTCCATTAAAAAAATCCTGATTAAGGAGGAAAACACCAAGCTTAGTTTAATCAACTCAAAACAAATTATTGAAGAAAAGACCAAAGAAATAGTTGATAGCATCAGTTATGCTCAAAAAATTCAAAATTCACTTTTACCCGATAAATCTTCATTACAAAACTTTTTTAGAGAGTCATTTGTATTATTTCAACCTAAAGATATTGTCTCGGGTGACTTCTATTGGATAAGAGAATATGATGATGAAATTTATTTTTCAGTAATTGATTGTACCGGACATGGAGTGCCCGGAGCCATGGTGAGTGCTATTGCACATTATAATATAAACAGATGTTTACATGAGTTTAAACTAAGAGAGACCAACCAAATTTTAGATAAACTAAACCTTCTAATTTCTGAAGCATTTTCAAAAAAAGGTGCTGAAATGCGTGACGGCATGGATTTATCGCTTTGTAGATATAATCCTAAAACAAAGGAATTACAATTTTCAGGAGCCAATAATTCGCTTTACTTGGTTAGAAACAATGAACTGATTGAACTACAAGCCTGTAAACAACCTATTGGAAATTACGCCCAAGAAAAACCATTTGAATGTAAAAAATATACTCTTCAGGAAAATGATCAACTTTACTTATATTCGGATGGTTACTACGACCAATTTGGAGGAGAAAAAGGGAAAAAATTTAAATCTAAAAATTTTAAATCTTTGCTTGTTTCCATCTCTGAAAAGCTAATGCCGGAACAACATTCATTACTTTATAAAAACTTTATAGAGTGGAAAGGTGAATTAGAACAACTGGATGACATCTGTGTGATGGGTGTGAAAATCTAATTTTTTTCTATGTCTTTAGTTACTAATTTTGCAATCTAAAAAATTCTAATGATTGACTTTTCCAGCTTACTCACTATTGAAGGCATAATGGCCTTTCTAACGCTAACACTGCTAGAAATTGTATTAGGTATAGATAACTTAATATTTATTTCTTTAATCGTTGCTCGTGTAGAAAAGGAAAAGCAACGTTTTACCAGAGTCATTGGATTATTATTAGCACTTGTATTCAGAATAATGCTTTTATTATCCATTACATGGGTTATGAAACTGGACAATCCTTTATTTAATGCCTTTGATATTGATTTTAGCGTTAAAGATTTAATATTAATTGCCGGAGGTTTATTTCTGTTATTTAAAAGTACTAACGAAATACACCACAAATTAACTCACAAAGAAGACGGTAGTGCCAAACCAAAAAGCAGCTCTAATCAAATTAGCTTGGTAATCATGCAAATTATTGCCATTGATATGGTCTTTTCCATTGACTCCATTTTAACCGCAATTGGTATGACAAAAGAAATTGGAATTATGATTTTAGCCGTTATTGTTTCAATAGTGTTTATGATACTTTTTGCTAAAATGGTAGGAGAATTTATAAACGAAAATCCAACTATTGTAATGTTGGCATTATCTTTTTTATTAATGATAGGAACGCTATTAATTGCAGACGGATTCCATTTTCACGTACCAAGAGGCTACGTTTACTTTGCTTTAGGATTTTCACTAATGGTAGAAACTTTAAATCTGTTTCTACTTAAAAGAATAAAAAAAGATAAATAAGAAAATCTTATTTGGAGTTGTAAACTCCCATTCCAGCAAACTTCTTAATTCTGGCATCAATCCGTTTTTTAGGAGAATCCTTTTTCAACACTTTTAAATGCTTTTTAATTTCAGATTTCACCAATTTAAAAGCTTCTTCAGGGTTAGCATGAGCACCACCCAGTGGCTCTTTTATCACACCATCAATTAGTTTATTTTTAAGCATATCTTCGGCAGTAAGTTTTAAAGCTTTAGCTGCATCCACTTTAAAATCCCAGCTTCTCCAAAGAATAGAAGAACATGATTCCGGAGAAATAACGCTGTACCAAGTATTTTCCATCATTAACACCTTATCTCCAATCCCAATACCTAATGCACCACCGGAAGCACCTTCACCAATTACAACACAGATTACAGGAACTTTTAATTGAACCATTTCCAGTAAATTCTTAGCAATAGCTTCACCTTGACCTCTCTCCTCTGCCTCTAAGCCGGGATAAGCTCCGGGAGTATCAATTAAGGTAACGATAGGTTTATTAAACTTTTCAGCCAACTTCATTAATCGCAGCGCTTTTCTATATCCCTCAGGATTTGCCATCCCAAAGTTTCGGTACTGTCTAAGCTTTGTGTTAACTCCTTTTTGCTGACCAATAAACATTACTGATTCACCATCCATTAAACCAAAACCACCTACCATTGCTTTGTCATCTTTCACATTTCTATCTCCAAATAGCTCTATAAAGTTTCCTCCGGTAAATGCTTCAATATATGCCAAAGTATAAGGCCGTTCAGGATGACGAGATACCTGTACTCTCTCCCATGGTGTTAGATTATCATAAATTTCTTTAGTAGTCTTAGCTAACTTAGTATTTAACTCAGTCAGAGTTTTTTTCATGTCAACATCACTCTTCTCTGAAATCTCTTTTGCCTGATTAATTTGGTCTACCAATTCTTTAATTGGTTCTTCAAAATCTAAATATGTTGTTACCATAATTTTTAATTGGGAGGGCTAAATTACAAATTCAATTACTAACATTGTACTCTAACAAATAACAATCTCACTTTTTTGGCAATAAAACATTGGATATCAGCATTTAGATTAAGAACGTTACCTTTAGCCTTGGCATGTATATTAATGGGTAATGCCTTGGCCTTGGCCTTATCTCATATTTATTTTTCATGGAAAATATTCTTTCTGACTATTTTGACTACTTGTCTGCTACAAATACTATCTAACATTGCTAATGACTATGGTGATTTTGTTAAAGGTACCGATAATGAAAAAAGAGTAGGACCCAAAAGAACACTGCAATCAGGGGTAATTACTAAGCAGCAAATGCTAATTGCCATAATAATTCTAACTTTTCTATCTCTTATTACAGGAATTTGGACAATCTATGAAGGCACTAAAGATACTCCAATTCAATCTTCACTGGTTTTACTTTTCATTGGCATTGGAGCTATTTTGGCTGCTATTACCTATACCATTGGTAAAAAAGCATACGGATATTCTGGGCTGGGAGATTTATTTGTTTTTATATTCTTTGGTATAGTTGGGGTAATGGGCAGTTGCTATTTACAAAGTGCGGAATTAGTATTAATTAATTTGCTGCCGGCAGCTGCAATAGGTTTATTAAGTGTGGCTGTACTCAACTTAAATAATATGAGAGATATAGAAAATGATAAAACATCAGGAAAAAATACTGTAGTGGTAAAAATTGGATTAGCCAATGCAAAAAAATATCATTTCTTTTTAATTATCGGTTCCATTATACTAATGTTGCTATTTAATTATTTAACCTTTTCAAGCTATCTCAGTTTTTTATACCTATTAGTCACTCCCATACTATTTATCCATCTTAAAAAGGTTCAGCAAACGGATATGCCTCAAGTCCTAGACCCTGAACTTAAAAAAGTTGCCTTATCCACTTTTTTTATTTCACTACTTTTTTTTGCCGGAGTAATACTTGACTTTCTAATATGAAAGCATCTTGGAAAAAATATGAGTTGAATTTTAAAAGACCGAGCGGTACATCAAGAGGAGTTTTAAAAACTAAAACCTCTTATTTTATTTTTTTAGAAAATAATGATTTAATCGGAATTGGAGAGTGCGGATTATTAAAAGGACTTAGTATAGATGATGTGCCTGAATATGAAAACAAGCTAAATGAAGTTTGTCAAAATATTTCGACTTTTATTGATGACATTGATTTACTGAATGAATTTCCTTCCATTCAATTTGGAGTTGAAATGGCTTCTCTTGATTTAAATAATGGTGGAATAAAGAAGTTTTTTAATACTGATTTTTATAATTCCGAAAAAGGAATAGACATTAATGGTTTGGTGTGGATGGGCACAAAAGAATTTATGCTGAAACAAATCAAGCAAAAAATAAAACAAAATTATTCTTGTATAAAACTCAAAATAGGAGCAATTGATTTTGACTCTGAAATTGAGCTACTAAAAAATATCAGAAAAGAATACTCTGAAAATGATATTGAACTCAGAGTAGATGCTAACGGAGCATTTTTACCAAAAGAAGCTTACGAAAAACTCTCCATCCTTTCTGAGCTTAAACTTCATTCAATAGAACAGCCTATTAAACAAGGCCAATACGAAGAAATAGCTAAACTTTGTGAAATCACTCCTCTCCCAATTGCCTTAGACGAAGAGCTAATTGGGGTAAGTTCGTTAGAAAAGAAAAAAAGTCTTTTGGAAATTATAAAACCACAGTATATCATTTTAAAACCATCTTTAGTGGGTGGTTTTGCAAAAAGTAAAGAGTGGATGGATATTGCAGAAAAAAATAATATTGGATGGTGGATAACTTCTGCACTTGAATCAAATATTGGACTTAATGCAATTGCTCAATTCACAAGCTATTTGAATACAGAAATACCGCAAGGTCTAGGTACAGGACAGTTATACACCAATAATTTTCCTTCACCACTTGAAATTGAAAATGCTAAACTTTTTTATAGAAAAAATAACCCATGGGATTTATCTCTTTTAATGAATGATTAAAATAAACGGAACATATTATTCATCATTAGAAGAAATAAAAAACTCTTCAACAAATATTGAACTTATTCAGTTTATAGAACAGTGGTTTAATAAAGAAAACTTCATTAACATTAAGACTTCAGGAAGCACAGGAACTCCAAAAGAAATAAAACTTTTTAAACAGCACATGACAAATAGCGCAAAAGCTACTTGTACTTTCTTTAATTTAAAAGAAAACGACACGGCTTTATTGTGCTTACCTACAAAATATATAGGCGGACAAATGATGGTAGTAAGAAGTATTGTTAATCATTTAAACCTTATAATTACAAAGCCTTCTTTACAACCATTAAAAAACCTTACTGAAAAAATTGATTTTGCAGCCTTTACTCCTCAACAGGTTTTCCATACATTAAAAGAAAACAAAAAAGCTTTTTGCACTATTAAAAATACAATTATTGGTGGTGGAGCTATAAACACCAAACTTCAACGTGATCTTCAAAATTTTGGAAACAACATTTACTCTACTTACGGAATGACAGAAACATGTTCACATGTAGCGCTAAAGAAGATAAATTCCAGTAAAAAAGAATATTTTAATGCACTCCCTAACATTACTTTTGAAGTAAATAAAAACAACTGTTTAGTTATTAATGCTCCCAACATATCCAATGAAAAAATAACTACAAATGATGTAGTTAATTTAATTACTAATACATCTTTTGAGTGGCTAGGAAGATATGACAATGTAATTAATAGTGGAGGGATAAAAATTTATCCTGAAGAAGTGGAGGAAAAATTACAAACTATTATTTCAGAACCTTTCTATGTAACTTCCAAAAAAGATAATGAACTAGGAGATAAATTGGTTTTAGTTATTGAAGGAAATTTAAGTGAAGAAGAACAGGAAATAATAATTAAAAAATCTAAAGAAGTCTTACAAAGACATCATATACCTAAAGAAGTAATTTGCTTTAAAGAATTTAAAAAAACTCCAACTGAAAAAATTATCCGAGAGAAGTTTTAAACTAAATCAAAAGTTTAAGTGTTTCTATATTAATGAAAGAAAAAGTTTTAATAACGGGCGGTAGCGGTTATGTAGGCATGAATTTATCAAAGCTGTTAGATAATGAAGGTTATGAAGTCATCCATTTAAGCAGAAAATCTTCAAATAATGGTCAGTTTAAAGCCTATTTTTGGGATGTAAAAAATCAAAAAATAGATACGAATGCGCTCCAAGATGTAAGGCATATTGTTCATTTAGCAGGGGCAGGAGTTATTGATAAAAGGTGGACTTCAAAACGAAAACAAGAAATCATAAATAGCAGAGTTAACTCTGCAAACTTGTTGTTTAATAAAATAAAAAACTTAGAAACAAAACCAAAAACCTTTGTTTCAGCTTCAGGTACAAATTACTACGGAACCGTTACCTCTGAAAAAATATTTATGGAAGAAGATAAACCGGGAAGTGATTTTTTAGCTCACTGCTGTGTATTGTGGGAAAAGTCCGCCACTCAATTTGAACAGCTTGGATTAAGAACAGTAAAATTAAGGACAGGAGTTGTTATAGGTAAAAATAGTCCCGGAATCAAAAAAATGTTACTCCCGATAAAGCTTGGTTTTGGTGCAGCAATGGGAACAGGAAAACAATACATGCCCTGGATTCATATTGAAGATTTATGCCAGCTATACCTAAAAGCAATTAAAGAAGATAGTATGGCAGGTGAGTATAATGCCGTTGCGCCTGAACACATTACCAATAAAGAATTTACAGATAGACTGGCAAAATCAATAGATAAAAAAATATGGCTACCTAACATACCTTCATTTTTGTTGAAATTGATATTAGGAGAAAAAGCCAATGTAATTTTAAAGGGAAGTAGAGTAAGCTCTAAAAAAGTTGAAAATTTAGGTTTTCCATTCAAACATAATTTTGTTAATTTGGGTAATTCTTAAACTAAAAAATATGAAAAAACTACTACTTATTTTCACTTTGTTTAGCACTTCAATTTACTCTCAGCTAAGCATTGATACTCTTGCTATTCAAGATTTTGATTCAACTTTAACTCCCTTTTGGAACTTTACGGGTCCTATAGTTTACAACCAAGGCACATCATCTACAAACGCTGCTCCTGCCAACAGTCCAATTGGTTTAGGTGGCTCAAAAGCTTGGGAAACCACACAAAATAGCGGAGGCTTAGTTCTAACATTTAATAATGTTACTATACCGGCAATGTATGATAGTGTTAGAGTAAAATTTAGATTAGCTGCAATGAACTTAATAGGAACATCAGGAGGACCGGACAACTTGGATTACGTTTTAACTGAGGTAAGTACTGATGGTGGTAGCACATATTACAATCGATTAAGAATTAGAGGGGCCGTTGCAAATAACAGTTTCTGGCCATATTCAGCAACAGGTATTGCAAAAGTATATTACCAACCTCAATCAGAAGTTACTTTTGCTCCAACAAATACAGGTCTACAAACTGTAGAAGGTTATAGTTCTTGTGAAATTGTTTTCCCGGGAAGCGTTACTCAGGTTAGAATTAGAATGACCGGAAGATCAAGCTCTTCCACTGACACTTGGTTAGTTGATAATGTAATGGTTACAGGGGAAAGAATGATTACTTCAATAAATAAAAGTTATACTCAAGAAAATATAGTTAAAGTTTACCCTAATCCTGTTAAAGATATTTATACTCTAAAGGTTAATCATTTAAACCCTAATGAGCTGATTTTTAAACTATATAATATTCTAGGAAATTTAGTGGATACAAAATCTATACGTTCTACAGAAGAAAAATTAAACAGAAGCAACCTTCCTGCCGGAACTTATTTTTATACAATAAGCTCTGAAGAAAATGGTATTATTTCTTCTGGAAAACTTAGTTTTGACTAATCTATTTTACTTCATAAAAAAAAGGCTTCCTAAATTAGGAAGCCTTTTTATTTGAATAAAACTTTTCTATAATCTAGTTATTCTAAATACACTTGATGATTTTGTATTGTAGAGTTTTAATAGATATACTCCTTTACTTTCATTACTTAAATCTATCATGATTTTGTTGTCTGTAATGTTTGAATTTTTCGCTACTATTCTGCCATCTATTGAAGTAAGGGTATAATTGATTGTTTCATCATAGTCGCCCATATCTATGGTAAACATTCCAGTGGTTGGATTTGGATAAATACTAATGTTTCCAAAGTCAATGGTTTGGATGCCTACATTGTTTATCATCTGACAAGCAGAAGTATCCGTGCAACCATTTTTGCTTACTACCACAGCATATGAGCCATTGGTTGTTGCTGTATAGCTTTGGTTGGTTGCTCCACTAATTGCCATAAAATTACTATCGCAATTTAACCACTGATAGGTAGCACCTGTTTCATTTGAGGTAAAAGTGGATAGGTTTCTACTTACTGAAGTATCAACAGTATTATAAGTTACTGTAAAAGAGCAAGAATCCATATTTCCAGATGAATCCGCTACCATATATTGAACAGTAGTTATGCCTACATTAAACGTTGTTCCGCTAACATCATTATTTCCCGAACCTGTAGTAGCACCTGAAAGGGTGTAGGTTACATTTACATTACAGTTATCACTAAAGGTAGGTGCAATGTTATTTACCATTGAATTACAAGTTACCACATTTGATGGACAACTAAGGGTAGGAACAATACTATCTACTACTGTAACTGTAAAGGAACAAGTATCTACTCCGGTAGAATTAGTGGCTATAAATGTATTCGTAGTAACTCCTATAGGAAAAATTGAGCCACTTGCTAAACCGGCAATCTGACTAACTGTAGAACAAGAATCTACAGGTGTGGTATAATTAACAACAGCACCACAACTGCTAGAATCACTATTAGCCGTTATATTACTAGGACAAGTGATTGATGGTGGAGGAACTGTTCCAACAATAATTTCATCATAACCTGCAGTTGCTGGTTGGAAATTATAAAGATGTATTCTGTCAACTGAATTCATAGTAGTAGATCTAAATGAAAACCCTGTTACAATAACAGAGCCGTTAAAATGAATATCTAAAGTTCTTGCAGTATAATTTATATTTAATAGTTCTACATGATACCATTGGTTTGCAACGATAGGAACCGTATGGGATGTTGTACCATTGTAAAATCTATAATTACCACCGGTTGCATAACCAAAAAACACACAATTATTAGCAGTAACAGTGGCATCACCAATTACTACATAACCACTTGCATTTGAAGTTGTATTTGTTTTTACTCTATAAGAAACATAATTAGGTTGTCCGGATGTAAAAGTAGCATAACTACCTTGAAGATGAGTACTACTTCCTCCTGTATGATCTAAAGAGTATGATCCAACAGCAGGTGCTGTGGTATTTACACTTTGAGTATGTCCGCCACCTATTGTCCAATGAGGAAGAAATGTTCCTGACTCAAAGCCATCATAAAACGTACCTCCGCATTGAGCAGAAATTCCAGAAGACACAATAATTAAAGTTAAAATAGTAAAGATTTTTTTCATAGTAAATTTTTAGTTGGTTTTTCAACTGGTAAGAAACAACAAAATATTATTTTGAGCAAATCAAAAGAATGTATTTTAGATAAGAAAGCCCCATCGTTAGATGAGGCTTTAAATTTATTAGATTAAAATATTAAGTGATATTACTTCTATAATCTAGTTATTCTAAACACACTGGATGATTTTGTGTTGTAAAGTTTTAATAGATATACTCCTTTACTCTCATTACTTAAATCTATCATAATCTTGTTGTCTGTAATGTTTGAATTTTTCGCTACTATTCTGCCATCTATTGAAGTAAGGGTATAATTGATTGTTTCA
>JAUHYR010000045.1 GCA_030426475.1 Bacteroidia bacterium | reverse complement strand
CGCGCACATGCTCACCCTCTTGTAAAAGTTTTACAATAAGATGTGCACCCAACATACCTGTTGCTCCTGTAACTAATACGGTTTTATTCAAGCCTTGATTTCATCTTTGATTAGGCATCGCGAAGTTATACTTTTGCGGCTGAGCCAAAGCTAAAAAACCCTGATGAAGAAAAATTTTGTAGAAGAGTTACGTTGGAGAGGGATGCTCCACGACATCATGCCCGGAACCGAAGAAATGCTTGAAAAAGAAATGGTCTCGGCCTATGTAGGTATCGATCCTACTGCCGACTCTTTACACATTGGTCATCTTGTGAGCGTAATGATGCTAAAGCATTTTCAGCGTGCTGGCCATCGCCCATTGGCTTTAATTGGTGGCGCCACAGGTATGATTGGTGACCCATCTGGCAAAAGCAAAGAGCGAAACTTATTGACAGAAGAAGATCTGCGCCACAATCAGGCTGCTATCCAGAAGCAACTGGAACGTTTTCTAGATTTTACTTCGGATGAGCCGAATGCTGCCAAGATGGTAAACAACTACGATTGGATGAAGGATTTTAGCTTTCTTGATTTTATTCGTGACATTGGCAAGCACCTTACTGTAAACTACATGATGGCTAAAGATTCTGTAAAAAAGCGCCTTACCAGCGAAGATGCCGAGGGAATGTCTTTTACAGAGTTTACTTATCAGTTGGTTCAGGGCTACGATTTTCTACACCTCTACAGAGAAATGAACTGCAAACTACAGATGGGCGGTTCGGATCAATGGGGGAATATCACCACCGGTACCGAGCTAATACGAAGAAAAGCGCAGGGGACAGCTTTTGCACTTACTTGCCCGCTTATTACCAAGGCTGACGGAACTAAGTTTGGAAAAACAGAAGGAGGAAATATTTGGCTGGATGCTAAACGTACTTCTCCTTACAAGTTTTATCAGTTTTGGCTAAATGCTTCTGACGATGATGTGAAAAATTACATCAGAATATTTACCGTAAAATCTAAAGAAGAAATTGAAGCTATTGAAGCAGAGCATAACGAAGCACCTCATTTAAGAACATTACAAAAGGCTTTGGCAGAAGATATTACCGCTAGAGTTCATGGACAAGAACTATTAAAAAATGCAATTGCCGCAAGTAATATTTTGTTCGGAAATTCAACATCAGGAGATTTAAAAAACTTATCTGAAGATGATTTTTTATCTGTTTTTGAAGGTGTTCCTCAAGCATCAGTAGCCATTTCAAAAATACAAAATGGTATAAACATTGTTGATGCTTTGGTGACAGAAGGAACTTTCCTTAAATCTAATGGAGAAGCAAGAAGAGCATTGAAAGAAAATTCAATAAGTGTGAATAAAGAAAAAGTAGCTGAAGAAAGAAGCCTGAATTCTGATGATTTAATTAATGGAAAATATATTTTACTTCAAAGGGGAAAAAAGAATTACTTTATTTTAAAGGCAGAATAATATAATTGAAGTTTTTTGTAACATATTTTCTGATTCTTCTTTCAATAAGCTTGTTTGCTCAGCAGGAAATGTTGGCCAGTGATGTAAAAAAGAAGAAGGTAATTCTTATTCCATACAGTCGTTTTGAGTTTCACTCAAGTGTTGATTTAGAAACAATAGCTTCCATAAATGAAGTAAAACCCAACGATGTTTATGGGTTATATGCAAGTACGCTTCAAAATGCTTTTTGGAATTTTAAGCACGATAGCATAATGTTTATCACTTTATCAGAGGAGGATTTTAGTGTTTTTTCAAAGAGAGTGTTTTATGAATACCAGAAAGAAAAACCACCGCATTATGCTGTTGATTTAAGTAGGCTGGATAATACTTATTTTAACTCAATACTTACAAAGTATGATGCCCAAGAGTTTGTTTTTATAAATTTATATCAAATTAAAAAGGCAAAGAAAACAGCTCCGGTGGCAGGCAAAAAAACCAGTTATAAATATTCTAATCACATTATTCATTTTGATGTAATAGGAAAAGATAGGAAGCAAATTTATGGTGAAGGGAATTTTTATGTTAATCTTGAAAATCCTGATGTAGTGGATATAAAAACTATGCATCTTAAGAAAGAAACTTTACTAAAAGCTTATACTAAGTTGGCTAGCTATATAGCTGAAAAACTTTAGGTCAATCTTCAAAATATTCCAACATAGCTGTTCTAATTAGTTTATCTTGTTCTTTTTTATCCAGATTGGGTATTTTTTTTAGTCTTTCCCAATGAGGCCAACCATCTGCATCAATTCCTTTGTATTCATAAAACCCGTATGGTTCCAGTAGCTTACAAACGGCAATATGCATGATATCCAATTTTTGATTTTTGTCCGGGCTAATCCTTGTTTTCCCTAGTTCTTGTAAACCAATTAAAAATAAAAGCCCTTCAAAATCTACTTCAAAATCTATTTGCTTAGATTTTTCAATAAGTAAATCTTCCCACCGTTTTTCAAAGTTATCCTCATCTAACATGTTAACAAAAATACGATTTGAATCTATCCAAAGCTTAATAGCACTTTATTTTTACAAACAGAAATGAATGCAATAGATGTAATATTGGTTGTTCCTTTGGCTTGGGGGGCAGTGAGGGGTTTTAAAAAAGGATTAGTTACTGAAATAGCCTCTTTTGCTGCTTTGGGATTGGGAGTTTGGGGAGCGTTTAAGTTTTCTGATGTATTAGGAAAGTATTTGGAAACAGCATTTAATCTTGAAAAAAACTGGATTGAGTTTATCTCTTTTGTAGTGCTTTTTATTTGTATTGTGCTACTTGTATTTATGTTGGGCAAGTTCATTCAAGGGGTTTTAAAAAAGGCTAACTTGGGTTTTATAAATAAACTGGCGGGCTTGCTTTTTGGTTTAATGTTTTTCGGTTTTATTTTAAGTGTCGTGCTTTTTATTTTTGATCGACTAGACCGACACTATTTTATCATGAATAAAGAGTACAAAGAATCATCTCTATTATACAAACCGGTTGTTAGCTTTGCAGTTGTGCTGGTTCCCGGGCTAAATGACTTAACACTAGAACCTGATTGGGAAAAATTAATTCCTGAGGATAAAGAGGTTAGTATTGAATTAAAGGATAGAGAAGAATAACTACTCTATAATTAATTTCTCTACTTTTTTACTGCCGTCAACATCAATTTCTAAAAAGTAAACTCCACTAGCAAATGTATTTTCAATGCTATAGTTGTGAGAGCCATTGTTCAATTGAGTTGAAGATAATATAGTGCTTACATTTTGTCCTAAACCATTTTTTAATGTAACACTTACGCTAGCTTCGTTAGTTAGAGAAAAATTAACATAAATATTCTCTTTAGCCGGGTTAGGATAAACTTTAAAGCTTTCTATTTTTTCGCTAACTTCTTCAACACCTGTAATCATTGTAAGCTGAGAAGTCACCCATTTAGTAGAATTTCCATTAATATTAGTTTCATAGAAAGCAACCAATGGAAATTTTTTGTTAGCTGTGGTCGTACTTGAGCTAGTTGCATAAAAAAAGATATTTGTTCTATTTATGGTTGTTGTTCCTAATGTAGAAGTGGCAGTATAACTTTCATTTCTTAAAACACGAATAACATCCTTAATAGTGTCTCCATAAGGCATTAATAAAGTACCATAGCCGTCTGCAACTGTAGTAGCATTGCCACTTATAGTAGCTGTTTGTGGACCAACAAAAAAGAAATATGCTGTTCCTGTAATAGTTGCGTCTGAAACACTGGAACCTTGTGTAAAAGGATAAGTCATTATTAATTCATTATCAGCGTTAATATCAACTAATACACTTCCTAAACCACTTACTGTGATAGTAAAGCCATCCATATAAACATTATTTCCGCTTGTTTTAAAGTAGGTAGTTCCGCCTTTATTGCTTGGGTATGATTCGGCAACTGTTGAAGTAGGAAAGTAGCTTGCATCAGGTGTAGAGGAAGGAGTAACGTAATTTACAGTATAGTCATACGCCTGACCATAACCATTCAAGTTTCTAAAATCCCATGTCATATTTGCAGAGCCTCCAACTCCCGGAGAATAAAAAGAGTCTGCTTGAAAAACGTTATATACATCACCTACAACCGGTGTAATGTCGCCTAAACTGAGCTGTGGTTGTGCTATAATTGTTAATGAAATAGAAACTGAAATAAAGAGGGTAAAGATTGCTTTCATGATTTATTTTTTTAAAAATTCTTGATAAGGAGAAAGGTTAGCTTTTACCTGAAAATCAAGGTAAGTTTTATGGTATTGAGACTCATCACTTATGTCTTTAAGTGTATTAAGCCTTAAGTTATCAAAATGAATTATTGCTTCTAGTTGTTCACGAGTAAGCAAGGAGGGATTTTTGTAAAAGACTTCCTTTAAGTCATTTATACAAAGTGTTTTACCGCCTTTAAATGTTTTGTTGGATATGTTAGTGTCTGTTGTCAAAAAAGTGTTTATTATACCAATAAGCAAAGGTAATAGATTAAAAGTAAGATAAAAAAATGGTATTTAGTGATGTATCAACACTATTGTTAACATTTTTTTAATGGTAACTAGGGCATCTAACTTTATCTGTAGCTCTTCTTGGTCTTGCAGGGCGACACTTTTTCCTGTCAAAAATGGTGATTTTAAGATTAAAATAAATATCGGCTCGGTATGTGTCAACCGGAAGAACGTACGGAATTAATCTGTCTGTACCTATAATAATACTGTTTAATCTAACTGCAAATCCTACCGAAGGATATTTATAATCCCATAATGTGATAGGTAAGGAGGCTTCAAATCTTTTTCTTTCATATCTGGGAGTAAACGCAAATAATGGAGGTCGTTGGATTCCAATTTTTCCTGCTCCCCTTAAAGGATGAATAGCGGTTGCGTTTAGATAAATATTATATCCAAAATTATAGTCGTATTGAACGGATATGGCTAGCGGTAATTTTGCTTTAAAGGAATTAGTGGTATTGTCGTAATTATTATTTTGTAAATTATAAATAACATCATTTTCATCAAGTCCTTCGGTTGAGCTTTCAGTATGTGGTTCTTCCGAAATGTCAATAGTGTTTAGAAGAGCATTTTTTGTAAATTTTATGCTTCCCCAATCTAACAATGAAACACCTATTTTATGGTAATAATCCATTTTTCTACAAAGCCGATTATGTGGAGTATATGACATTACAGGGTCGGTAGTGTATTTGTATGTGAAACCTAAATCTATTCCCCAACCTGTTCCAGAGCCAAAGCCCGAAGCAGTTGCATACTGTGATTGAAAATCGTGAACAGTTACTACCTGAGGATTTTCAAGTGTATATTCAATAGTATTAAATATGGTAGAAAATGAAGCTAAGCCCCACATTCTTTTTACAGTTATTCCTCCCTGCCAAATTTCTCTGTCAAACTTTTTAAATAAATACGCATAACTAAAGCCTACTTCCATCCAACTCAATGAGTTTAATGAAATATTATTATAGGATTGTTTTACGCCATATTCCGGTTGATATTCAAGTTCTTTAAAAAGTAAATCCATCAGCTCGCCCGGGATTTTTTTGGCTCTTTGGTAGTTTCTTAAAGATGTGCTTAATGCAAAACCATGGTCACCAATGGATAATGAGGCAGACGGGCCATGAATTCCCGCATCTACATACAAACTTTTTTTGTTCCCATCAAGGTTAAATGATAAACTTTGAAAAGCACTAGCGGAATAGGGCATTCCTCCTTTTACATAAGCCAAGTTATTTCCCATAAAAGCGGAAGCACCTACAATATTAATATCTAAAAATGCTTTATTGTCTGCAATGGAGGATGGGTTAAGCCACAAAGAATTGGTGGGGGCATAGTTGCTATGTTCAATACCCATATTTTCTTGGCAATAAGCTGATATTGAATAAAAAAGTAAAAATATATAGAGTAAACTACGCATGAAACAAAGTTAAACAAAAACGGTGGCTAAAATTTAACCACCGTTCTTAACTAAATATTGTAGAAACTTAGATTTATTTTTCTTCTTCCTTAAAATAAACTTCACTTAAATCTCTATATTCCATAGCATTTGCAGGGAAGTTTTTAACTTTTACTTGTATTAATCTGGTGTTTTCATCGTAGAAAATAGGCATACATGCTGCTTCGTCAACAATAATTTGATCTGCCTGTGCAAATAGTTCGTAACGTTGTTTTGTATCAACAACTCTTAATGCCACTTCAAAAATAGAGTCAAATTTTGCATTTTGGAACCTAACAGAGTTAATGAAGGAACGGTCGCTCATTTCAGCAGGAACGTGCTTTCCATAAAACAAATTCAAAAAGTTTTCAGGGTCAGGATAATCCGCAATCCATCCTGTTCTCCAAAATACTGACTTTCCGGTTTCGTAGTTATCTAAATGTTGAGCCCATTGCAATATTTCAATTTCAACATCAACATTAATATTTTCTTTAAGCATTTTTTGAATTACTTCTGCTGTATGAACGTTTCTGTCTCCACCACCACTATTAATATGCAGTGTAATTTTACCCAATCCTTTACCGCCAGGGAAACCTGCTTCAGCTAAAAGCTGTCTAGCTAACTCCGGATTAAACTCAAATCCTTTAACGCTTTCATACGGGTAACCTTTAAATGGAGGTACAACACCATGAATGGCAGCTTCTCCTTCTCCTTGTAAAGTATAAGTTACAATTGCATCTCTATCAATGGCATAATTTAATGCCTGACGTAATTTTTTGTTATTAAAAGGAGCTGTTTTATTTTGAAATCCATAATAGAAAAGACTCATGGCAGGAACAACTTGCATAACAAAAGGCTTATTTCCACCTTTTTTTGCTTCGTCTAACTCCCCAACTACGTCTTCAATCATTTCAAGAGGTAATCTGAAAATCATATCTAAATTACCTTTTCTGAATTCCATTAATTCGGTTTTCTTTTCTTTAATGAAAGTTACTTTAATACCGTCTAGGTAGGGTAATTGGTTGCCGTATTGGTCAATTCCCCAGTAGTCAGGATTTTTTTCTAATACCACAGCTTCACCTTGCTTAACGGCTTTTACTCTAAAAGCACCTGTTCCAACGGCATGTCTGCTAAGTTCAATGCCATATTTATCATAAGCTTCTTTTGGATAAATCCAACCTGCAGAGTGGCTTAATATATTTAAAAACCCTGCAAAAGGATAAATCAAATCAATCTGAATGGTATAATCATCTATAATTTTAATCCCTTCAACTCCACCAGCCGGCATATTTCCAGACTTGCTCGCTTCAAAATAATCAACAGCACCCTTTACTTTGTCTTTAAAAAGCCAAAACATTTGATTTTGTGGGTTTGATTCGCAGATTTTGTCTAAACAATACTTAATGTCTTGTGCTTTTACTTCTCTTCCTTTTCCATCTGGAAAGCAAGGATCATCGTGAAATTTTATGCCTTTTCTTAAATAAAAAGTGAACTGAGTAGCATCTTCATTAACATCCCATTTTTCTGCAAGACAAGGCTGTACAGATAAGTCTTCTTGGTCGAGTTTTACTATACCTTCGTAAACCTGATTGCCTATTCTGTGACTACCAACCTCTGTAATATCAAGTGGATAAAGACTTTTAAAGTCTTCAACTTCATTCATTTTAAATACACCGCCATAAACTACTCCGCCTTTTCCTTCTTTGGTTTCTCCACCTCCAGACTTTCCATTACCACCACATCCTGAAAGTAAACCTAAACCAACAAGTGCGCTAATTACAAAGATTCTTTTCATCACAACTAAGTTAGGGTTAAAAATTTAAGTAATGACAAATATAAATAAATACCGATACAATCAATCTCTAATTGGGATTTATTTCAATTCAAGTACTACAGGGCAGTGGTCGGAGTGCTTAGCTTCGGGTAAAATAGTAGCAAATTTAAGTCTGTTTTCAAGGTTTTTGCTGGCCATGTTGTAGTCTATTCTCCAGCCTTTGTTGTTATTTCTGGCATTTGCTCTGTAGCTCCACCAGCTATAATTGTGCGGATTTTGGTTAAAGTACCTAAACGTATCTATAAATCCGCTTTCAATGAATTCGGTCATCCACTCACGTTCTTCAGGTAAAAAACCTGAAACGGTTGCATTTCTGATAGGGTCATGGATGTCTATTGCTTTATGACAAATATTATAATCACCTGATATAACTAGGTTTGGGATATCTACTTTTAATTTATCAATATAATTTTTAAAGTCACTTAGCCATTCCATTTTAAACTCTTGCCGGTGGTCTCCGCTTGAACCTGAAGGCATATAAACGCTAATTATTGAAACATCGGTAAAATCTACCCGAATTACTCTACCTTCATTATCATACTTTTCAATGCCACAGCCATATTCAACATGGTTGGGTTGGTTTTTACTCCAAATGCTTACACCACTGTAGCCTTTTTTTTGTGCCGAAAACCAATAATGGTGATAGCCTAAGCTTTCAATTGAAATGATATCCACCTGATCTTTAGTAGCTTTTGTTTCTTGTATGCAGAAAACATCGGGTTTTGCAGCGCTTATCCAGTCCAATAAGCCTTTATTCATGGCAGCTCTAATACCATTTACATTGTAAGAAATGATTTTCATTTTTTTAAAGTGTCGATAGGTATTCCATTTTCAAAAACTACTTCGTAAAGTAGATTCCCTTTAGAATCAAAATATTTCCATTTTTTTTCTTTTTTGGAGTTTGTACTATATGACCCTTGAACAATTTTATTACCATTTCTATCAAAGAAAACCCATTCCCCATATGGAAATCCGTCTATAATATTTCCTTTTCCTTTTAATTCACCTGTTTTGTAGTAGACTTCATCAACATCACCAAAAAATCCAAAGGGAAAGTAGAGTTTATGAATTACCACCATTCCTGTAGCCAACAGAATAATTATTAAAATTATGATTATAAATTTTTTCAATCCTAGTTTTGTTTAGCAAAAGTATTAATTCAAACAAAATAAAAAGCTTCGTTTAAAGTTTCTAAGGATGTTTACCTTTGAGAGTTTCATTCTATTTAGTGCAACAGCAGATTAAATACATATTTCTTTTTATGATGATGTTAATGATGACATCAAATGCTTTTGCACAGCATAATTTTCGTTCTTTAGAGTTAACTGTCTCCCAAGATACCATTCAATTAGACTCATTGAGCATTGTTCCGCATTCTGAAATCATAAGCATTGAAGGTAATTTTTTAGATAGCGGAGAGTATAAAATAGATTATGTAAAATCTACCATTACTTTTTCAAAGGATTTTTATGGAAAAAGGGCTAGTATTAAGTTTAGAGTATTTCCCATTAACTTTTCAAAACAGTATTCTCATAAAAGTACAAAGTTACTGGAGCAACAGGATGTTGGGTTATACAATCAGTTTAGCTATACACCTACAAATAATACCACAGATGAAATATTTAGTTTAGGAGAAGTTAATAGGAGTGGAACTATTTCCAGAGGGTTGACCGTTGGAAACAATCAAAACCTTTCTGTAAACTCTAATTTAAACTTACAGCTATCCGGAAAAGTAACGGAGAAAATTAATGTGTTAGCATCAATTACGGATGATAATATACCTATTCAACCAGAAGGAAATACTCAACAATTACAAGATTTTGACCAGGTTTATATTCAGTTGTATGACGATAAATCGAAGTTGGTAGCAGGTGACTTTCAAATGAAAAGTGGAGACTCCTATTTTTTAAAGTATTACAAAAGAGCACAAGGAGGAAACTTCTCAAGCAGATTTGCTTTGAATAATGTAGATTCAAATAGTGTAATAGCGGATGTTTCAGTTGGAGTGGCAGTATCAAAAGGTAAGTTTTCTAGAAATGTAATTTTAGGAGTAGAAGGAAATCAGGGTCCTTACCGACTAAAGGGTTCAGAAAATGAAACTTTTATTATTGTTTTATCGGGTACTGAAAAAGTTTTTTTAGATGGTGAACAAATGGAAAGAGGGCAAGATTTCGACTATATTATTGATTACAATACTGCCGAAATCACTTTTACAGCCAATCGAATCATCACCCAATATTCCAGAATTGTGGTTGAGTTCCAATATTCCGACAAAAATTACGCTCGTTCGGTTATGCAAGCTTCCACCGGTTTTGAAAAAAATAAATGGAAGGTTGACCTAAATATGTATTCTGAACAAGATGCCAAGAACCAACCATTGCAACAAGAATTAGACGATGAGCAAAAACAGTTTTTAGGAACGGTGGGAGACAGTATTCAAGAAGCGTTATACTATAGTATTGATAGTGTTCCTTTTGAAAATGATAGAGTACTTTATAAAAAAATAGATACTCTGGTTGGAAGTGTTTTATACGATTCAGTATTTGTATATTCTACTAATCCGGATAGTGCATTTTACAGTTTAGCATTTTCTTTAGTTGGGAATAATAATGGAAATTATATTCAAGTAAACTCTACTGCAAATGGAAAAGTTTATCAATGGGTAGCTCCTGTTTCCGGAATTCCTCAAGGAAACTATGAACCGGTAATTTTATTGGTGACACCCAAAAAGCGACAACTTTTTACCCTTGGCGGAGAGTACAATTTTTCTAAGCTTTCTAAACTTTATGTGGAAGGTGCAGTAAGTAATTACGATGCAAATACTTTTTCTAAAATAAGCAATGGAGATAATGCGGGATATGGATTTAAATTAATTTCTGATAATGCTATTCCCTTTTCTAAAGAAAAAAATGCTTGGAGAATATTAGGAGGCGGAAAGTTTGAATATATAACTAAACGGTTTAAAGAAATTGAGCGTTATCGTTCTGTAGAGTTTTATAGAGACTGGAGTGTGAGAAATATTGGGTTTGTGGATGACCAGCAATGGATGGAAGCTTACACGGGATTTGAAAAGCCCCAAGAGTTTTTGTTAAAATATACATTGGCAACATTTTTAAGTGGCAATATATACAATGGTTTAAGACATCAGGCAAACGCAAGTTTTAGCAAAAGCGGGTTTAACCTTAAAGCAAATGGAAGTTACTTAGAAACAAGTGGAATAGCTTTATCTAAAACAACTTTTTATAAGCATAACGCACTATTAAGCAAAGATATATCATGGTTGCAAATTGGCGTTACAGAAGAAGAAGAAAGTAATACGCTTCAGTTAAATAGTAATCAGGCAGTGTCAAATAATAGTTTTAATTATTTTTTATGGAAGGCGTATTTAAAAACACAAGATTCATTACAAAACGGCTTTAGTGTCAGTTATCAGCAGCGAGAGGACAAAGCTCCGTTAAATAATGAATTAATTAAATCAACTTTAGGGGAAGATGTTGAAGTTGGTTTTAAAGTAAATCAATTTAAATGGCAAAAATTAAGCGGAAATGCTACTTATAGAAGGGTAAGCGTATTGGATTCTGCATTTGTGAATTTAAAGCCTGAAGACAATGTAGTGGGTAAGATAAACTATGGCTTAAATTTAATTAGAGGAACTATTACTTCTAATACCTATTATGAAGTGGGAAGTGGGCTAGAATTAAAAAAAGAGTTTGTGTTTTTAGAAGTAAATCCCGGGCAAGGTTATTATCAGTGGATAGATTACAATGATAATGGTATAAAAGAATTAAATGAGTTTGAATTGGCAGCTTTTCAAGACCAGGCCAACTATATCAAAGTATATGTGCCGACATCAGAGTATGTAAAAACATATACCAATCAATTTAATCAAGTTGTTTTTATAAAGCCTGATGTTGTTTGGTCAAACAAAAAAGGAATTCGAAAATTTGTTTCACTATTTAGCAACAAGCTGGCATTTCAAACGAATAGAAAAACAGGCTTGGAGAAAGATAGATACAATCCATTTATTTTAAATATAGATGACTCTGCTCTGGTTTCACAATCTTCCGGTATTCAAAACACTTTTTATTTCAATAGAATTAGCAGTAAATATGGAGCGGAAATAGATTATTATAATAACTCAAATAAAACACTTTTAACCAATGGTTTTGAAACCAGAACACAAGAATTTTATGCAGCTCGTTTGCGATGGAATATGACTAGAAAATTATTCTGGAATTTTCTTTATAAAGAAGGTATTAAATCAAACCTCTCCGGGTTTTTTACACAGCGTAATTATGAATTTGATTTTATTGAAGTAGAACCAAAAATTACTTTTCAACCTAATGTAAAATTTCGGATAAACTTATTTTTCAATTATCAGGAAAAATTAAATGATGAAAATTATGGCTCAGAAACTTCTTACAATTCAAAAATAGGAACTGAAATGCGCTTAAATCAGGCAAATAAAGGAAGCTTTAATTTAACCCTTAATTATGTTGAAATTAAATACAACGGCAATCCAAATTCTTCTGTTGGCTTTGAAATGCTAGAAGGATTGTCAAATGGCAAAAACTATACCTGGACATTAGGCTATCAAAGATTATTGTCCAATCATTTACAGTTGTCACTAAATTATAATGGGCGGGCTGCTTTAAATTCAAAAACCATTCATACAGGAGGCGTGCAACTTAGAGCATTTTTCTAATACTACTCTTCAATAAATTTTCTATAAATTCTGTGCGAAAGCCTTGACAACACTTCATAAGGAATAGTATTTTGCCAATCTGCCATTTCAGCAATAGACGGGTTATCTCCAAAAATTTCAACTGTATCTCCTTCATGACAGTTTACATCGGTAACATCAACCATAAACATATCCATACAGATATTACCAACCGTATTACACAGCTTACCATTTACATTTACTTTGCCTATTCCGTTACTTAATAGCCGACTATAACCATCAGCGTATCCTAGTGGAATTATAGCTATTACCATATTTTTTTCTGCGATAAAATTTCTTCCATAACCAACGCTATCTCCTTTTTTTATCTGTTTTATTTGAGAAATTTTAGAAAAAAGTTTTGCAATAGGAAAAATAGATTTTTCATCATGAAGAGGAGAAATGCCATACAAGCCAAGCCCCAAGCGAACCATTTCATATTGCCTTTCAGGAAATCGAAGAATACCCGAAGTATTTAAAATATGTCTATCAAATTCATAGGGAAGTGCGTTTAAAATTTTACTGCAAATATTTTCAAACAATAGAAATTGACTATTGGTAAAATCATCTTGAGAAGCATCATCAGCAGTTGCAAGATGAGAGAAAGCAGAAACAATTTTTATTTCCGGCTGTGATAAAAAGTATTGAACCAGCTGACTAATTTGCGACTCAACAAACCCTAATCGATTCATGCCGGTATCAATTTTTATATGGACAGGATAGGATTGTTGTTTATTTAAAATCAAAAATCTAGTCCAATCATCAAGTAATTTAAAGCTATAAATAGAGGGCTCTAAATTGTAAATTAGAATATCATTAAAAGCTTGTGGCTCAGGGTTCATTACAATTATTCTTCCTTCAACTCCGGCTTTTCGCAATTCCACACCTTCATCGGCATAAGCAACACCAAAATTTTTTATGCCAATACTTTCAGCTTTTTTAGCTATTTCAATAGCTCCCGAACCATAACCGGAAGCTTTTATCATTAATAGAAGTTTTGTATCAGTTTCAAGAAGTGTTTTAAAGTAGTTGATGTTTCTTTCTACTTGTTTAAGGTTGATTTCTAAATAAGTAATATGGCTTTTTTCTGATAAGTAGTGCCCAATTTTCTCGAACTTAAAATTACGGGAGCCTTTGATTAAAATAGCTTCATTTTTAAATTCTAGAATATCCATACAATCTAACAAGCCTTTGGTGTCTTCGTAAGAATAAGCTTCTCCGTCAAAATACTGAATAAGTTTTACCATTGATTCTCCCACAGTAATAAGCTTATTAATATTATGGTTTTGGAGCAATGCGGCAATTCGTTCAATATGCTGATTGGTAGTTTTATCAGCAAAATCAGAGATAATTAATGTTTTGTTTTTAAGCTTTTGTTCGCTGAGTTTATTGAGGGCAATTTGTAAAGACTCTATATCAGAGGTATAATAATCATGCAGTAAACTACAGTTGTTTATTCCCTTTGTAATTTCTAAGCGCAGAGCAACGGGTTGTAGATTAAATAGTTTGGGTTTGATGTTTTCTAAATCTTCTCCCATCATTAACGAAGCTGTAATGGCTGTTATACAGTTTTGAATAGAGGCATCATCGGTAAATGGTATTTCAAGCTCATCTTTAACTCCTTTGAATTCAATTTTGCAAACACTAAAAGAATCTAATTTTTGAATATCTATTAGCCTAAGAAATTTTGCATTTTTTCCATAGCTGTAGGCACTTTCTTGAATACGAGAAAGAGAAGTAATATCTTGGTTATATATAAAATCGATGCCTTCAAAAAGCTTAAGTTTTTCAGATAGTTTTTCTTCTGGAGAATTAAAGTTTTGCTGATGCGCTTCCCCAAAAGAGGTAAAAACACCATGTGTCGGAAGTATAATTTCTCTTAACTTTTCCATTTCGTTTGGCATGGAAATTCCGGCTTCAAAAATGGCAAGTTCATGTTCGTTATTTAATTGTAGAACAGACAACGCAACACCAACTTGTGAGTTGTAGCTTTTTGGAGAACGGATAATATTGAACTTATCTTTTAATAGCTCGTAAAGCCATTCTTTTACAATTGTTTTTCCGTAAGATCCGGTTATGGCAATGGTAGGAATGTTAAATTTTTTTCTGTGATATGAAGCAATTTTTTGCAGTGCTTCTAAAGTATTCTCTACAAGTATAAAGCTGGAGTTAGGATAATCTTTGAAATTAAAATTATTGTCTGATATTAAGAATATGATACAACCTTCATGAGCTAATTTATCTATAAAACGATGACCGTCATGGAGTTCACCTTTAATTGCAATAAAGAGACTTTTACTTGGCTTAAAAGCGTTTCTGCTATCTATGAAAATATGTTCAATTTCTTTATCATCGTTATGAATGATTTTTCCTGAAGTAATGGAAGCTATTTCATTTACCGTAAACTTCATTCTTCGGTAGATTTTGATTTTTCATTCATAGCAGCCAGATAGGCCTCACGAGAAAGAGGTTCATATATATTTTTTTCACCTAGTTCAACAAGCTTTTCACTATTCAACTTCTTAAAAGAAAACTGAGCCGGTTTTCCCGTTCTCATACAAACAGCATGAACTTTTGTAACATATTCTGCAATAGCCATTAGGTTAGGCATAGGCCCAAAAGGTTTTCCTTTAAAGTCCATGTCCAAGCCGGCTATAATAACTCTAATTCCTCTGTTTGCTAACTCATTACAAACTTCTACGATATTATCGTCAAAAAATTGAGCTTCATCTATCCCAACCACATCAACATCATTGGCAAGAAGTAAAATAGTTTCTGATGATTCAACAGGTGTGGAAGAAATTTCATTTTTGTCGTGAGAGACCACACTTTCCTCATCATATCTTATATCAACTAGCGGCTTAAATATTTCTACTTTTTGATTGGCAAATTGTGCTCGTTTTATTCTACGGATTAATTCCTCTGTTTTTCCTGAAAACATAGAGCCACAAACAACTTCAATCCAGCCGCTTCCAGGTTTTTTTTCTAATGGATTTTCAGGAATCATTTTTTTAGTAATTTAGGCACAGTTATTGACCGTAAATGTAATAAATATTAGTAGTTTGGCGTTTTAAAAGTAGGATTATGATAGACAGCAAAGAAATAAAAAATCTTAGAGAAGCCCTTACAGAACTTACCGATAATATTAAAGAACATTCAGATCGGCTGACGGACTGGGATAGAATTCCTGTTCTTGAAATGAATGTGGTAATAGGCAAAATAAGTAAACTCTATGAGAAGGCAATTATTTTGAGAGAGATGATTGAACGTTCTGAAAATTCTGGGGTTGCTCAAGAAAGTGTGAAAAGGACAGCGCCTACTATAGAAAAAATTCAGGAAACAAAAGATGAAGAATTGGCTCTTCCTCCGGCAGTTGAAGAGGCAAAAAAATCTGTTCCAACTACTGATGATACTGAAGTAACAGAAGATGATAATAGCTTGGCTGCCAAATTAAAATATAGACCAATTTCTGATTTAACAAAATCTTTAGGGATTAATGAAAAATACCTGTTTAGCAATG
The DNA here is from genome assembly GCA_030426475.1 of Bacteroidia bacterium. Classification (GTDB taxonomy): domain Bacteria; phylum Bacteroidota; class Bacteroidia; order Flavobacteriales_E; family Vicingaceae; genus CALALS01. Next base: position 7,614 of record JAUHYR010000045.1, on the reverse strand, counting down.
AACTGTTTGATGGAAATTCTTCTGAAATGGCATCAACTCTTAGTACATTAAACAGCTATAAATCTTTTGATGAAGCCCAAAAGAAGCTCAATGATTTATGTCAAAAATATAATTGGGACAAGAAAAACAGCTTTTATAAAGAATTTGAGTTGTTAGTGAAAAGGAGGTTTTTCTAAACAGAAATGAGAAGGCTATTTCCTATAATTTTCCTATTTCTATCTCTTTGTGTTAAGAGTCAGCCTAGCATATCGTATGCAAAAAAAGTAGTTGATACACTTGCTTCAAAATATATGTTTGGTAGAGGCTATGTGGCTGATGGAGATAAAATAGCAGCTACGTATATTGCTAATGAGTTTGAACAATTAGGAGTAAAGTCATTAACCGAAAATTATTTTCAAAAATTCTCTTTTCCTGTAAATACATTCCCGGGAAGAATGGAAGTTAAAATAGATGGCGAAATATTAATTCCGGGTAAAGATTATATTGTTAAACCTTCATCAAAAGGATTAACGGGAAAGTTCTCCGTAATAAGGTATACCGAAACAAACTTGCCAAGCGAAAAAAATCTGATGAAAGCTGCTAAACGCAACTTTTTTCATGATAAAGCTGTGGTTATTGACGAATCTGTTTTAGCAAATGATAAAGCGTTTGAGGGAATTAAATACAATCATTTTGGAATTCCACTATTGATAGGTCTTGAGCCGGAAAAATTAACTTGGTCAGTGTCCACAAAATTAGATGAATACACTACCATAGAAATATTAAAAGAAAGCTTTAAAAATGATGCTAAAGAAATTTTTGTAGATATAGAGCAGGTATTTAATTATGACCATCAAACACAAAATGTATTGGGCTATATTTTAGGAAAAAAGCAGCCAGATAGTTCAGTTGTTTTTATGGCTCATTATGATCATTTGGGTATGATGGGTGAGGAAGCCTGTTTTTATGGAGCAAACGATAATGCAAGTGGCATTGCTATGCTTTTACATTTAGCGGATTATTATACTAAAAACCCACCGAATTATACTGTCGTATTTATTGCTTTTGCCGGAGAGGAAGCAGGTTTATTGGGTTCAGCTTATCTTACTAAAAACCCTTTACTGGACTTAAGAAACACTAAATTCTTCTTTAATTTTGACATTCTTGGTACAGGAGATGAAGGAATAAAAGTTGTGAATGGAGCTGTTTTTGAGGAAGAGTTTGCTAAACTTCAAAGCATTAACTCTACATTTAATCTGCTGCCAAAAATTGAAAAAAGAGGGAAAGCAGCTATTTCAGACCATTACTTTTTTACGGAACAGGGAGTTCATGGCTTTTATATTTATACGCTGGGAGGAATTAAGGCATATCATGATATTTACGATAAGCCCGAAACACTTCCTCTTACCGAATTTGACGACCTGTCGAAACTAATTATTAAGTTTATCGAAGGTTTTTAGCCTTTTTATTTTTAGGAACCACAAGCTTTACTCTTTTCTTAAAGTCTTTATTTAACCAGTGTTTTATGCCAACTGAAAATGTAAAGGCAAATGGAAAACCGGGAGTAAAGTCAACTGATAAATCTGTTTTTTTAGATAGCTTATAGTCATATTCAAATTCACAACCATATGGTATAAAAGTATATTGAATTTCACCATAATTTTTGGAGGTATAGGTTTTCCAAAAACCGGAATCTTCATAAACTTTAAATCGACTCCATGATTCTCTGTAAATGAAGGTTGGGCCTATTCCAAAGCTCAATCTTTGCTTTTCATTTTCCAATAACTTTAGCTGAACTCCTAAATGCGAAACACCCATCATTCCTGCAGAACAATCGGTAAAAACACCTTGTTTTAATTTTACGGAGATAAAGTCATACCATACAAATTTTTCATAACTGGCATACCCACCAAAATTCAAAACAAAAAAAGCATTTTTATCAAGCTTATTAGGCTGTACAGAAGCTGAGTAATCTCCAAACGGATGAATAGTTAGTCCAAAATATTTTAAAGATAAGTTGCTTTGAGAGAAACTGCTTGAAGCAATAGCTATGAAACCAATGAATAAAAGAATTATGTAAAAGCGTTTAAACAATACCTTATTTAGATAAGAATTTCACAAAGCCGTTTAATATAAACCGTATTGGTTTGTGAACATTTTCGTGATTTTGAAACCTTTTAACAAAGTGCGGAGAGTATTTATAATAGGTTTTAATAAATAACCTTCCTAAATAGAATTTTTGTAAAAAATCATCTCTAAATCTTCTAAGAACTAACACCTCAGGCGCATCATAGCTTCCGTAAACCATTGTAGCCACATAGCAAGAACCTCCACTATTACTGCTTCCACTGTTGCTACTTCCGCTATTACTTCCTCCACTGTTACTATTTGAATTTCCGCTGGAATTTGCACTTGAGTTTGCACTGCTATTTCCTGCCTGATTTAACAAAACTACCATTAACCAAATCAATAAACCTACTGCAATAAGACAAAGAATGATGTAAAGAGCAATAATGCCAACTATTTTTTCATCATTAGCGTACATTTCTACCTTTTCAATATCGCCTGCTTTAATCTCAACTTTTTTTTCAGAGTTTGCCTCCAATATAACTATTTCATTTTCACTTTGAGCGACCCCATTGTTTTCAATAATTGGCTTTTTGGTATAAATGTTTAGGTTATACTTATTGATGTCCTTACCTTTTACATTATTGGTGTCTTTTATTTCAGTAAGTTTATCAGAATCTGTAACTTTTTTAGGAGTTCCTGAGATGGAGTTATCGGTTATATCAGGATTTTGAAGCGCATATACTCCATTGTCATCATGAATATAGATGTTATAACTCTGAAAATTTTCTTGAATATCATGATTGGTAAAAGGTTCGGCACTACCAACATTAATTTTTTTATAGGACATACAGCCAATCAGAGAAAGAAAAAGCAGACCTATGAGTAAAATGGTTACTCTAGATTTATTCATAGTTATTAGTTTTAGGTGAGGCTAATATACTAGAAATATTTTTTGAAAAGATTAGTAGTAGTATATACTATCGAGTCAAATTGATTGAAATTCTCTCTGGTTTAGCCGGGTAGCCATCAAAGCCAGTAGCTTTTATTAGCATAAAGTAAACACCAGGTTCACAAATATTACCTATCATGTTTTTGCCGTCCCATTTTGCGCCTTCAATAGTATTAAATTTATATACTTCGTTTCCTTTTAAATCCCATATAACACCCTCTGTTTCTACTACATTTTCAAACTCAACATTAAAGATATTACTACCATTAGCATAGAATGGTCTTACACCACCCACCGCAGGAGGCAACTTAATAAATGAACTTGGTAAGACATTAACTGTAATTTCACTGGTTGCGGTCTTCCCTTTGTTATCAGTAGCTTTAACTTTAACGATATGTTTTCCAAGTTTTTCAAAAGTATGATTCAATTCAGCAGAAGAAATTTCTTTTCCATTTGGTAATACCCAAACCACCTGATTAACTTCTTTGTCTAATTTTAGGGAAACATTAAGTGGAATTTTTCCTTCTGTTTCATTGGCAATAATTTCAACGGCTAAAGGAGTTTCATTTTCAACTGTTTTTTCCGTGTTTGGATTATTGGTAGTAGAAGTTTCATTCTTCTTGCCATTGTCACCACTAACGTTAGCATTATTAGTGTTTTTTTCTCCTGAACTATTATTGTTAGAGGGATTGTTTTCAGTTGAAGTAGGAATATATGTGTTAGGTTTGTTAATATGATTTTTAGGATAAGTCTTTACCTCTGAAGATTTTTCTGTCTCTTCTGTTTTCTCAGTTGCTTCAGTAGTGAAGTTAATGTTCTCACTGTTATTAGGCTGTGCGTTATTTTCGCTAGAACCGCTTTCTTCTGTTATTTTTAAGTTATTCTCACTGGTAACAGGGCTAACCTCTGTTATATTTTCATTGCTACTGTCGGTTGAATTTGTAAAATGATAAATTCCATAGCTTATTGCTCCAACACTAACTACGCCAATAGCCAATTTAGTTAAAAGAGATTTAGCAATACCGGTTGTTGCAGAAACACTGCCTGAAGCAGGTAAGTTTGTCTCAATTCCGGTCCACACATCTGTAGGAACAGGTGATTCAAGGTTTTCTAACCCTGATTTAAAAAGTTCTTCTATGTTATTCTTGTTCAACATTCGTTTCAATTTGTTCAAGCATTTTTTGTAAGTGAGCCCTTGCTCTAGAATATTGTGATTTTGAGGTGTTTTCTGAAATATTCAGCATTTCACCAATTTCAGCATGAGTGTAACCTTCTACAGCAAACAGGTTAAAAACGGTTTTATATCCACCGGGTAAACTATTTACTAAAGCCATTAAATCTTTAGCGGCTAGTTTTGAAGTGGTGCTTTCTGCTTTACCAAGCATAAAACTCACATCATCAATAGAGGATTTACTTTGTTCATGTTTATACTTTCTTATGCGGTCTAGTGCGGTATTTACCATTATTTTTCTAATCCATCCCTCCAAAGAACCACTACCGGAATACATCTCAATTTTTTCAAAAACTTTAATGAATCCTTCTTGTAAAACATCTTTTGCATCATCGCTGCTGTTTGTATATCTAATACAAACACTCATCATTCTAGGGGCATACTTGTCAAATAACGCTTTTTGTCCGATGCGATCATTTTTTCTGCATTTTTCTAAGATTTCTTTCTCATCTCTCATAATTGCATCGACAGCTTATAGATGTTTATTTGGATTAAAAGGTTGCACGCACCTAAAAAATTTAGATAAAATTAACAATTTAGCCGCTCAAAAGCTATTTTTGACGGATGTCTAAACTTATAATCATACCCACCCCAATTGGTAATTTAGAAGATATAACGCTTAGAGCAATAAGATTATTGAAAGAATGTGATTTTGTTTTGGCGGAGGATACCCGTCAGTCAGGTAAATTAATGAAGCATTTGGATATTGGAACACCTTTGATTTCTTTTCATCAACACAATGAACATAAGGTGCTGGATAGTATAATTGAAAGAATAAAGTCTTCTAATATGGTTGGACTGATTAGTGATGCGGGAACTCCCGCAATATCAGATCCCGGTTTTTTATTGGTTAGGGAATGTATTTCTCAAAATATTGCGGTAGAATGTTTACCGGGAGCAACGGCATTTGTTCCTGCATTGGTAAATTCAGGTTTTCCGTGCGACAAATTTTGCTTTGAGGGTTTTTTACCTCATAAAAAAGGAAGAAATAAAAGACTAAATGAATTGAAAGAAGAGCAAAGAACTATCGTTTTTTATGAATCGCCTTATAGAATTAAAAAATTGATGGAAGAGTTGGTTGAGATTTTTGGGGCTGAAAGAAAAGTCTCCATATCAAGGGAGTTGACTAAAATTTATGAAGAAATACTGAGAGGAACAGCCCAAGAAATGTTGCAACATTTTACCGAAAAAGAACCTAAAGGTGAGTTTGTAGTGGTGGTAGATGGTTTTTCTAAAACGTAAACATTTTTTTAAACTCTTGTAATTCTTCTACTAAAGTCATTGGGTTTTCTCCTAATAGTGTTTTGGTTTGTTCATCTGCTTTTACCCTCAATTCTTTCATTTTCATATGATGATTTACAAAAATCATTTCGGTAGAAGGGTAAATTTCTTTAATGGCATCTACGATATCTAAAATATTTATATTTCTTTCTACCAAATTAAAAAAAGAAGAGCTTAAATTATTTTCTAAAAGCTTTTCTATAAACTCAGTCACTCTGTTAATATAGATAAATGGTCGATATTGATTTCCATCACCATTTATTTTTATTCTGCCTTCGTAATGTGCTTCTAGCATAAACTTATTAATAACGGCATCTACTCTTAAATTTTTGCTATAACCATACACATTTGCACATCTTACAATAGATGTATTGATTTTATCAAACATTCTTGTAACATGTTCTTCACCTCTCATTTTTGAAATCCCATAGTGTGTTCTTGGGTTTAAAAAAGAAGTAATTTCCGCCTCATCTTCTCTGGCTCCGTAAACAGAGGCACTACTCATATAAATTAGATTTTTTACCTCACTTTCTTCAATGGAATAAACTAATTCAGCCGTACCCCAATGGTTTACCTGCTCTAAATAATGGGGATTATTATCTGAAAAGGGTGTAGTAACGTTTGCAGCCAAGTGAATCACTGTATCAATGTCTCTTAAAGACTTTCGTAGTAATCTGCTATCTAAAATATCACCATGGATAAATTTGATATTGTTTTTGGGAACTTTTCTTAAACCGGTAAATAAATTGTAATTCCCTTTATGTAGGTTGTCATAAATTACAATTTGCTCAACATTTTTATTTACAGCCAGTTTATAAACAACTTCGTTTCCAATGTACCCTGCTCCACCTGTAATTAATACTTTCATAAATCTTTCTTACTATTTCGTTACCAAGTCAGTATGTAAACCACACTCTGTTTTGTTTAACCCAAACCATCTTGCAGACCTATCATCACCCTGAATAAATTTTCTTGTACAAGGCTCGCAACCAATGCTTAAATATCCTTTGGCTTCTAGTGGATGTGCCGGAAGTTTGTGTTCATGAATATAAGTGTAAATCATTTTATTGTCCCAGTTTAACATTGGGTGATAACGCAAACAGCCATAAGGTGCGGGCTGTTCTTCTTTCATGTTTTTTCTTACTGAACTTTGGTCTGCTCTTATACCGTTTATCCAGACATCAAACTCAGCCAGTATAGGTTCTAAGGGTTGGATTTTATTAATGTGACAACAGTAATCAGGGTCGGAAGTGAAAAGTAAATTTCCATTAATATCCTTTTGTTGGCTTTTAGGAGTAGAAGGATTTAATCCAATAATAGTTAAACCAAAATCCTTTGCTAACTGATCTTTAAAAGCCAATGTTTCGGGAAACAAAAAACCTGTATTAGTATAATAAATAGGGATGCTATTATCAATTTTACTAATGATATGTAACATAGGCAGGCTATGTGTTTGAAAAGAAGATGTTGCAAATAATTTTTTGCCCTCTGATTTATATTGTTCTATTTTGTCTTTTATCGGTGAGATATCCATTTTGCAAAGCTAAAATATTTATAGGCTTTCCTTTAATGTAAAAAGAAAAGGGTACGAATAATTTCGCACCCTTTTAACAGATATGTTTGATTGGTTACTTTATAAGTTTTGAACTAAATGTTTTTTCTTCATTCTGAAGCTGAACAATATATATGCCTTTAGCTACTAATGTTGCTAAGGAAATTGATTGAACACCTTCATTGATGAATACATTTTCGTTAAGTATCATTTTACCTGAAGCATCAAATAGTCTAACAGCAAAATTGCCATTTACTCCATTTGAATTAATCAGTAAACCTTGATTGGCAAACGATAATGTAACGGTAGATTCTTTTCCAACTTCATTAACTCCAACACTACAATTTATTAATGTTAGGGCTTGAGTTGTTGAGTCAGTAAAGCATTGATTAGATGCTCTTAGTTTCACATTGTATACTCCAGGAGTCGTCCAACTAGCAATTGGGTTAGCTACAGTTGGATTAGGGTTAGATGAACTAGGTATTGTCCATTGATATGTTATTGCATTAGATGAAGTTGAAGTGAAGTTAATTACTGAATTTATACACAGCA
>JAUHYR010000044.1 GCA_030426475.1 Bacteroidia bacterium | reverse complement strand
AAACTTCTAAGGCTTTGTTATTACCTGAACCTTCTACATATTCTGAAAAGAATAAATCGCTACAATCTTGTGCTTGGGTTCCGAAATAAAATGTTGAAATTAGGGTCGCAAAAAGTAATTGTTTCTTCATAATCTAAATTTTTGGCAAATATAGTTGTTTTAAAAGTTTTGACCGGAAAATAATTGTTAACAGAAAGTAAACATTTTATGAAATTATATGTCCCAACAATCTTCAATAGCTTTTTTGATAGCTGTTATATCAAAACCGCACTCTTGTTTTAGTTCTTCTTGTGAGCCATGTTCCACAAATTCATCTGAAATACCTATCCCAATTATTTCTTGAGGGAAATTGCTTTCATTTTTGAATTCTGAAAGGGCAGAATATAATCCGCCATTTTTTACACCGTCTTCAACGGTAATAATTTTTTCATGAGAACTAAAAACTTTTTGAAGCAAATCAGCATCCAACGGTTTTAAAAACCGAACATCAATGTGTGTGGGATGTATATTATTTTGACTTAATTCTTGAATTGCTTTTTGAACATCATTTCCCACATGCCCGATAGATATAACGGCAACTTTTTCTCCTTTTGACACTACTTGGGCTTTACCAATTTTAATTTTTGAAAATGGTGTTTGCCAATTTGGTAAAACGCCCTTTCCTCTCGGATAGCGAATGGCAAAAGGTTGTTTGGTTTCCAGTGCTGTAAACATTAGGTTTCTTAGTTCTGTTTCGTTTAATGGCGCTGCAATAATCATGTTAGGAATGCATCGCAAATAAGCTAAGTCAAAAGCACCATGGTGTGTTGCACCGTCTTCGCCTACTAGCCCGGCTCTATCAATACAAAATATCACCGGTAAATTTTGAAGTGCTACATCATGAATTAACTGGTCATAACCTCTTTGTAAAAAAGTGGAGTAAATTGCACAAAAAGGAATTAAACCGTCTGCGGCTAATCCGGCAGAAAAAGTGACAGCATGTTGCTCGGCAATGCCTACATCAAAACATCTATCGGGAAACTCTTCCATCATGTAATTGAGTGAAGAACCGGAAGTCATGGCGGGAGTAATGGCAACTATTTTTTCATTCTGTTTAGCCAACTCAATTAAGCTTTTTCCAAAAACATCTTGATATTTTAAAGTGTCATTTTCTGATTTTACAGTTTTATTAATTTCACCCGTAACTTTATTAAAATATCCCGGAGCATGCCAAGTAGTTTTATTTCCAATTTCTGCAGGCGAATAGCCTTTGCCTTTAGTAGTCAATAAATGAATAACTTTAGGTTTTTGTATTTTTTTTGCTTCAGATAAAGTCTCTATCACAGCATTTAAGTCATTTCCATCAATAGGTCCAAAATACTTAAAACCAAGAGCTTCAAATAAATTTTTTTGTTTTTCTGACTTTGGAATGCTTTCTAAATAGTCTTTCAAGCTACCTACATTTGGGTCAATAGACATTCCATTATCATTAATTATTATGGTAATATTGGTGCCTGAATTCCCTGCATTGTTCAATGCTTCAAAAGCTTGTCCTGCAGTAAGAGCTCCATCTCCAATAACCGCAATATGTTCTCTTGAGATGTTTTGAATTTTTGAGCTTACCGCCATTCCCAGTATTGCAGAAATAGAAGTAGAGGAATGGCCTGTTCCAAATGTATCATATTCGCTTTCAGATATTTTAGGAAAACCACTAATGCCATCTTTTTTTCTGATATTTTCAAACTGTTGCTTTCTGCCGGTAAGTAATTTATGAATGTACGCCTGATGTCCAACATCCCAAACCAACTTATCTTCAGGTGTATGATATAAAAAATGGATAGCGACTGAAAGCTCTGCAACTCCAAGGCTGGCACTCAAGTGACCTCCTTGCCTAGAAACTACATCAATGATAAACTCTCTAAGTTCATCAACTAATGACTGTAGTTCCTCTCTATTTAATTTTTTTAAATCGGAGGGATAATTTACTTTTTGTAATATGGATTGTGTGCCTTTTTTCAATGGACTGCAAAGATACGAATTTAGGCTACAGCAAATAGCTTTTGTTGTAAAGGTTTAGCAATACTATTTTGTGTTTGTGAATAGTTTTAGCGACTACTAAATTATATACATTTGCCCCATGTTAAAGGAATACCAAAATCACATTTGGCTGCACTTAATAGTGTTAATTTGGGGCTTAACAGGCATCTTCGGTAAGCTTATTACGCTTGATTCAGGTTCACTGGTTTGGTATAGGCTTTTGATAGCCATAGTAGGAATAGGAATCTATTTTGTTTACAAAAAACATAATGTAATTGTAACAACGAAAAATCTACTAAGATTTTTTGGAGTAGGTTTTATTATAGCGGTTCATTGGGTAACTTTTTTTGAATCTGTGAAGCAATCTAATGTGTCGGTTGCGTTGGTTTGTTTTTCCACCGGAACTTTATTTGCATCAATATTAGAACCTATTTTTTTTAAGCGGAAAATAAAATGGTATGAGGTATTGTTTGGATTTTTTATTGTGGGAGGAATACTTTGCATTTTTAGTTTTGAGTTTCAGTATAAATTAGGTATTTCGTTAGCAATTTTTTCTGCTTTTTTAGCTTCTCTTTTTACTGTTTGTAATGGTTTGCTAATTCGGGAAACTAATGCAAAAACAATTTCTTTTTATGAATTGATTGGGAGTCTGGTAGTAGTTAGTATATATCTTTTTATGCAAGGTAAGTTAGATAGTAATTTATTTAATGTTTCCTGGAGTGATTTTCAGTGGTTACTAATACTAGGACTGTTATGTACGGCATTTGCTTTTATAAAAAGTGTAGATTTAATGAAAGAGTTGACTCCATATACCATAACTATTTCGGTAAATATGGAGCCTATTTATTCTATAATTATTGCCATAATTATTTGGCCGGAAGAAGAAGTAATGTCTGTTGGCTTTTATATGGGAACGGCAATTATTCTTACTACTATATTCTTAAATGCCTGGTATAAGAGAAGAGAACGATTAAATCAGAAGAAACTACTTTTGTGACCTAAGTGAGGTTTAATATCTTTGAAGTAAGTGAGTTTAAAAAAGCACATATCTAATTTAAATCAGGCAAGGTTAAATATTGCGAATAAGGTACTGGCAAAAAGGTATATGTTTCTTCTTATTTCCTTGGTTTCATTATTATTTATCCCTAGCTTTTTTTACCAAACGCCTTATCAAAAAATTGTAGCGTATATACTCCAATCTTTTACGTTTTTTATTGGTGTATATGCCATACATGAAAGCAAAAAAGAACTCTATATTTTAACAGGGGTTTGTGCGCTTGTAATTACACTAAATATGTTTGGGGTATATAAACATGATGCAACTATTCAGTTTTACTTGAGTTTTATTTTTTACTTATTATTTTATTTAATGATGTGTGTAAGATTAATGAGAAATATTTTTACTGCTAAAACAGTACGTCTAAGTGTTTTGGTTGCTGCTATTATTGTGTATTTGTTATTAGGAATTTGTGGAGGATTTGTTTTTATGCTCATTGAAAATATTCATCCGGGTTCTATATATAATTTACAAATCGAGAATATTACAGAGCCTTCTCGCTTTATTTATTTTAGTTTTACTACGATGAGTACACTTGGTTACGGAGATATTACGCCTGTGACACCACCTACACAATCGTTTGCAATAATTTTAACTGTTATTGGGCAAATGTACACAACTCTTGTGGTGGCAATGTTAGTAGGAAGATATTTAGTTCATAGAAACCGAAATTAAATCTTCTGTTATTTTTGTAAAAAATAAGTTATGATTCAAAGAATACAAACCTTGTTGTTGTTGCTAGCAATTGTTTCTGCCTTTTTAATTTCAAACTTAAACTTTGCAACGATTACTTCATCTATAAACATTTTTAAGGTTAACGGAATTATAACTACTGATAAAGCCGACTTTGTTCAACATTATAATATAATATCTTTAGTTACACTTTCACTATCATCTTTAGTGGGTTTAATAATCATTTTCTTATATAAAAACAGAGTATTACAAATAAGGATTGCTCGCTTTTTATTTTTGCTTTACACTGCATTTATTGCAGTAGCTTTTTTAATTCCTGATTTTAAACCGGAAGTAGATGATGTAATTTCTACGGAAGTGGGAATAGGCGCATACCTAAGCTTTATTCCTGCGTTACTTACCTTATTAGCTATTAGATATATAAAGCGAGATGAGGAGTTGGTAAGAGCTGCCAACAGAATTCGTTAATCCAGAAAATATTTTTTCCACCAGTGATTAAATACAATAATTGCCCAAATAGTTGCGGCAGAATCCTCAGGATTTTTTGAGTGTAGTTTTTTTAGGAGATAGTTAATGTAGTTTAGGTTGAATATTTTTTGATGAATTATAAAATCTTCATTTAAATATTCGTTTACTAAAGTGCTACTTAATTCATTTCTTAACCACTTTTGAAGAGGAACCTCAAATCCTTTTTTAGGTCTGTTATACAATTCTTTAGGCAGGTAATTTTGGTAGGCATCTTTTAGGATTTTTTTTGTCCCCTTGCTATCTATTTTAAAAGAAGCTGGTATAGAAAATGCAAATTCATAGATTTCATAATCCAAAAATGGAACTCTAACTTCCAAACTATTTTTCATGCTCATTAAATCTACTTTTCTGAGCATGTCGCCCTGAAGCAAGAATTGTGAATCATTATATAATACCGAATTAAAGTCTTCTGAAAGTTGCGTATTTAATTCTAAGCTGCTTATTTGATTTATTCCTATTAATTTTTGAACTTCTTCTTTCGATAAAACAGACGACCAATTAATATACCTTTTTGTTAAGTTTTTCGAATACCCTTTTGTAAACCGATTCAGTTTTCTAAATAAATCGGAAGATTTAGAGGACCTTGATTTTGGTAAATTTTCCCACAACGGTTCAAATAGATTAATTGTGGCAGACTTTGCTTTATTGTTTCTTGCAAAATATTCTGCTGAGTGCCTTTTGTACCCTGAAAACAATTCGTCTGCTCCATCACCGGAGAGAGCAACTTTTATATGTTTTGAACTTTCTTTACATAGCAAATTCATTGCTATTGCAGAAGAATCTGCAAAGGGTTCGTCAATATAATCAAGAATTAAAGGAATGTCATGTAATAAATCTTCTTCACTTAAATTAAAATGATGATGATTGGTTTTTAGGTGCTTGGCAACTAAATCTGAATAATAAGTTTCGTCAATATATTCATTGTCTTTAAATCCAATTGAAAAAGTTTGTAAGTTGGGATTAAACTTTTTTGCTGTATAGGAAATTACAGAAGAGTCGGTTCCACCACTTAAAAAAGTGCCAAGAGGAACATCACTAATCATCCTTCTCTCTACACTCTTCTCAATTTTTGAAATGAGGCTTTTTTTTGATTTTTCGTAATCAATATGCTCGTATTTTTCAGGAAGTTTAAATGAGTACCATTTTTTAGTACTCATTTTATCGTGCTGAATTTCGAGATAATTTCCGGCAGGAAGTTTATGAAACCCCTTTAAAATTGATTGTGGTTCGGGAATAAAATTGAACTGAAAATAATAGAATAATGCGGATTGATTAATTTCTTTTTTTACTCCAAACTTTAAAATAGATTTTAACTCAGAGCCAAAAACAAATTGGTTTTCATCTTTATAATAAATAAGTGGTTTGATGCCATATCTGTCTCTTGCAAGTAGTAGTCTTTCATTTTTTTTGTCATAAAAACTAAAGGCAAAAAACCCATTTAACTCATTTAAAATACTAATGCCTTTTTCAATTAAAAGATAAAGTAGAGCTTCTGTGTCAGAGTTAGATTTGAAAGAAATATGTTGAAGATATTTTTCTTTTAATTCTTTGTAATTGTATATCTCGCCATTAAATGATAAAATATAATTACCGTCATCTGAAATGAAAGGTTGATGGGCGTTTACAGAAGTATCAATAATAGAAAGTCGGGCGTGTCCAAATGCAATTTTTTGATTATCAGAAAATGTATTTTGATGGTTTGGCCCTCTCTTATTAAGGGTTTTTGTGGCTACTTCAATTAATGGTAAAGAATCTTTTTTGGAAGCATTAAATAGATATATACCGACAATTCCACACATTAGAAGTGGAAATTACAGCTTTTTTTCGAACTCAAATACATAGCTGCCGGAAACTCTTTGTTCTTCATCAAACTCATCGGTATAGGTGTCGTTTAAATCTCTCTCCAGCTTCATCCAATCATTTTTTAAACCAATTACTTCACAGGTGGTATTTTTGTCATACATAATTTGTAGTGCAGGAAGGCTTACATGGTCTTTTTTCTTATCTTTCTTTACCCATGCCCAATCTCCCGTTATTGCATATCTGTCAGTTCCATTGGTTACTTTTTCGGCATAAGCACATGTTAAAGCATTGTTTTTTTCAATGGTCATAATAACTTCATAAAAACGAGTTACATCTACAATTTTCCATGAACCATTTGTAGTTTCAATTCGTAAGGTGTCTCTTGATTTTGATTGATCAAAAGTGTAAGTATAGGTAAGTCTAGTGTTGTCTGAAACCTTTGTAACAGTGTGAGAACCTGTAATTTTCATAAGTTCCCATTCACCGGTTAATCTAGCTGTTCTGGAACGAAAGGAAATTTTAGGGTCTTCTTCTCCCTTTTTACAAGATTGAACCTGAGTACAGCATAAAATTATAAATAGAAAAAAAATCTTTTTCATGTAACAAAGATACTTATATCAATTAAGAATATGAGATGACTTTATAAAAGGTATACTTCGGTTTAGTAAAGGTTATATTGCTGCGATGCATTTTAACTCAATAGCAATAGGGGTGGGCAGTGAGTTAATTTCAACAGTTGTTCTGCATGGTTGATTGTCTTTAAAGTACTCTGCATAGATTTTATTATAAGTTTTAAAGTCTCTTTTCATGTTGGTTAAAAAAACGGTTACATCAACCAGTTTGTCCCAACTGCTTCCACTTTCCTCTAAAATTACTTTTACATTATCAAAAACAGATCTACATTGAGCTTCAAAGTCAAATTCTTCAAAATTCCCTGATTTATCAATTTTTAATCCCGGAACTTGAGAGTCAGTGTTGTCTGAACCAGCTATTCTTGGTCCAACTCCTGATAAGAATAGTAGGTTTCCAACTTTCCTTGCATGTGGGTATAAACCTACTGGCTTTGGAGCTTTATTTGTTTCAATTTTTTGCATCTTATTCTACTGTTACAGATTTAGCTAAGTTTCTTGGCTGATCGACATTACAACCTCTCATCACAGCTATGTGGTAAGAGAGTAGTTGTAAAGGAATAGAAGATACTAGCGCTAATAATGAATCATGTACTTCAGGAATTTCAATAGAGTGGTCTGCCAGTTCCTTAACGGTTTTATCTCCTTTAGTAACGATGGCAATTACCACACCTTTTCTGGCTTTTACTTCTTGAATATTGCTTACTACTTTTTCGTAGGAAGGTCCTTTTGTTGCAATAACAACAACCGGCATTTCAGCATCTATCAAGGCTATTGGACCATGTTTCATTTCGGCAGCCGGATAGCCTTCGGCATGAATGTAGGATATTTCTTTAAGCTTTAAAGCACCTTCTAAAGCTACCGGAAATCCGTAACCTCTTCCAAGGTATAGAAAGTTTTTTGCGTTTTTAAACTGTTCGGCAATTAATTCTATTTGAGTATTTATATTTTGTAGCAGTGATTCTACTTTTTCAGGAACAGCTTCTAACTCAATTAATAACCTGTTAAATTGAGGCAAGTCAACAGTGCCTTTTTTGCTTCCTATCATTAAAGCAAGGAGCGTTAGCACAGTAACCTGAGAAGTAAAGGCTTTTGTTGAAGCTACACCTATTTCAGGTCCGGCATGGGTATATGAGCCTGCATGAGTTGTTCTTGCAATGGTAGAACCAACCACATTACAAATTCCGATAATGGTAGCTCCTTGTGATTTTGCCAGTTCAATTGCCGCCAAAGTATCAGCAGTTTCTCCGGATTGAGAAATAGCAATAACAATATCATCAGGATAAATAACCGGATTTCTATATCTGAACTCTGAGGCATATTCCACTTCAACAGGAATTCTTGCAAATTCTTCAATTAAATATTCACCTACTAAACCGGCATGCCATGAAGTTCCACAAGCAACAATTAAAATTCGTTTTGCATTTGCTATTTGGTCTTCATAATCTTTAATTCCACCAAGCTTTACCACACCCTTTCTAGAGTTCAATCTTCCTCTCATACTATCTTTGATAGATCTTGGCTGCTCATAAATTTCTTTAAGCATAAAATGAGGAAAACCACCTTTTTCAAGTTGTTCAAGATGTAATTCTAACTCTTGCACATAAGGAGTTTTTTGCTGGTTTTTTATGTTAATGATTTTTAAATCTTGGTCTCTTGTAATAATTGCTATTTCTTCATCTTCAAGGTAAACTACATTTTTAGTGTATTCTACAATAGGTGTAGCATCAGATGCTAAGAAGTATTCATCTTCTCCAACTCCAACTACTAGCGGACTACTTTTTTTGGCCGCAATTATTCTGTTTTTATTACCTTTCTCTACAATTACAATGGCGTAAGCACCAACCACTTCACTAAGAGCTCCTCTTACGGCCTCAGGCAAGTCTAAATTATCTTTCTTTTTTATTTCTTCAATTAAATTGATTAGAACCTCAGTATCTGTTTCACTTTTAAAATCATAACCTCTCTTAATGAGTTCTTTTTTGATGGAGTCATAATTTTCTATAATTCCGTTATGAATAATGGCAAAACTTTCTGATTGAGAAAAATGAGGATGTGCATTTACATCATTGGGTTCGCCATGCGTAGCCCAACGCGTATGTCCAATACCAACAGTTCCTTGAACGTCTTTATCCTTGCTAAAGTTTAATAAATCTGCTACTTTACCTTTACATTTATATACGTTTATGTCATCTTCATGAATTAGAGCAACCCCAGCACTATCATATCCTCTATACTCTAGTCTTTGTAAGCCTTTAACAATAATTGGATAAGCCTCTTTGTTACCTATATATCCTACAATTCCGCACATAATTAATTAAAATTGAAGTTGGTGTAATAAAGTTTTAATTTCATTGGGTTGGTAGAGTGTTTACCGCTATTAATAATTACCCTTGAACCTTGTGTTGCAGCACCCGAAACAACTAGATACATTTTTTTATTGGTTAGATTACCTTGTATTAAATCATGTACTGTTCTTGTAATTCCAAAAGAATAAGTGCCTGCAGAAGCATCGAAGGTACCATTGTATATAGTAGATCCTTCATAAAAATCATCGGGTAAAGATTTTGCTCCTGAAGTATCTTTAATTAAAATTAAAAGTTTTGCAGGGTTTTCAAATGCTGAGTAAGAACCGCTTTTAATGGGAATAACCAATTCAGCTTTATTAATAGCTGCATTTCCCTCTTTTTTAATGTTTTCAATATAAGGGAATTCAATTTCGGTAATAACTCCTGCCATACTTTGAATATAGCTTTCGGGATTATTATTTGGCGTTTGTCCAATAACACTCTGAAGAGAAACTTTTGAATAATCGTGCTCGAAACGATTTACTCTTCTCGCTTCTGAATTAATCATAAAATCAAAGCTAGCAGTATCAGGAGAAGTTAAATTATGGTAATAGAGAGTGGCTTTAGATTCAATAGCTACCAAGTCTAAATATACTAGACTCCCAAAGTCTCCAAATAATTGTCCCCCATCGGTTCTAACATAATAATCAGTATAACTTACTTCGGGTATTATTGCCAACCCTTTAAAGAAGTTTACAAATGCATCATTGTCTATCAAATCATTAGATGAAGCATTTAATATTTTTTGAGCAGTTAATAAATCAAGCTTAACCCTAACTTGAGGTGCTGACATAATTCCGTCAACAAGAACTGAGTCTGAAAGGTTTGGCTTTGTTCTTATTTCTCCAATACTACTTCCATAACTAAAAGTTTTATTCGAATAATAAGTTGTGCTTTCGTCTATAGATTCGTTTAATTCATAGACTTTAAAATGTAAAGTACCTTTACTTGCATACAAGCCGTTATACTTTAAAGACAGGATTAGTGAGTCAGCTACTAAAATATCTCCTGCATTTCCAAAAGCAACATTAAAATTGTTTCCAAGATTTATTTGAGTAAAAATAGCTGCTTTTGTTTGTCCAAATACAGGGTCAAAGGCTGCACCAAGTATATTATAGTTTAACTGTGTGCTTACTATAGAGTCATCTAAAATTACTCTGTGAAGGATGCTTGTTGTGTCTGTAAAATTTGGATTTAAATTACTATCAATAAAAGAAGGAACAAGCTTGTCTTGTTCTTTTTTACAGGAAACAAAGACCACCAATAAAAGAATTGCGGAAAGTTGACTAACTTTCCGCAAAGGCTTATAAAACTTTAATAATGTGTTTTTCATTTATTAATCTACCAAAACTTCTTCTTCTAAAACTTCACTGTAAAACTCATTATAATCATCAACATAGGTTTCATCTTCAACGTAGCCTAATTTAGGTTTGTCCAATCCCTCAAAATGATCTTTGATGTCTTTGTCCACTTTTTGAGAGCCAACGATTACAGCATCTGCATAATCCATAGCTGCTTTACTTATTGAAACAAAATCAGACGATTTGTAAGGAGCTAATTCTTCCTCAGTATGATTATCCATTTTAGCCTTTTTAGCAAAGTCCTTACTTAACGAACCAGTAAACTTATTATTATACAAAGAGTAAACAACTTTTGCATTATCAAAAATAGGGTCGTTTTTGTAAGATGTTTTTATGTAAAATGGAATTAATGAACTCATCCAACCATGACAGTGAATAACATCCGGAGCCCATCCAAGTTTTTTTACTGTTTCTAAAACTCCTCTGCAAAAGAAAATAGCTCTTTCGTCATTGTCAGAAAAGAAATTTCCTTCTTCATCTTTTAAAACAGCTTTTCTTTTAAAATAATCCTCATTATCAATAAAATAAACCTGCATTCTGGCGGCTTGTATGGAGGCCACTTTAATAATTAAAGGATAATCGTTGTCATTTATGATTAAATTCATACCAGAAAGCCTGATTACTTCATGTAATTGGTGCCTTCTTTCGTTAATGCAGCCATATCTTGGCATAAATGTTCTTATCTCCCTTCCTTTCTCCTGAACGGCCTGAGGTAGGTGTCTACCTATTTTTGACATTCTGCTTTCCGGTAAATATGGAGTGATTTCTTGAGTGATGTAAAGGATTCTTTTTCCCATAAAATGACGTAAAATATTTTTCGAAGCACAAATTTACGAAAATTTACGCCATGAGGCAAATTCTAAAAAGTTACATTTGCCAGCTAATCAGAAAAATGAAAGTTTTTAATACGGTAACCGAATTGCAAAGAGAGTTAAAATCTCTTGATAAAACTATTGGTTTTGTTCCAACGATGGGAGCCATTCATGATGGCCATTTGTCATTAATCAAGCATGCAAAGAAACACGCTGAGGTTGTGGTAGCAAGCATTTTTGTAAACCCTACTCAGTTTAATAGCAAGGAAGATTATGATAAATACCCTAGAACCATAGCGGTAGATAGCTCAAAATTTGCCGAAACTGACTTAGACTACTTGTTTATACCTTCAGAGGGGGAAATTTACCCTAAAAAATATGACAAAGAATACGACTTTCAAGGTTTGGATGAAGTAATGGAAGGAAAATACCGACCCGGACATTTCAAAGGCGTTGCCAATGTTGTATTTCGATTGTTTGAAATAGTAAAACCTAATTATGCTTTTTTTGGTGAAAAGGATTATCAACAGCTATTAATTATCAAAAAAATGGTAGAGCAGGAAAAACTAGATATAGAGATAATATCTTGCCCGATTATAAGAGAAAATAGTGGATTAGCAATGAGTTCCAGAAATTTGCATTTATCTGAAAAAGCTAGATTTGAGGCGGCTCAAATTTATAAAACCCTGGAGTTGGTCAAGCAAAATTATTTTTTTAAAAGCATTACCGAATTAGAAAATATGGTAAAGAGTGAAATTGCCAAACAAGCTGATTGGGAGTTAGAATATTTTCAAATTGCGAGAAACAAAGATTTACAACTTACTACAGATGAAGAAAAAAGCGTTTCCTCAAGAGCATTTATAGTTGTTAGAGTGGAAAACATAAGGCTGATAGACAATATCGTATTAAATTAATTAATTTTGCAGCCGTTATGCAAATTCAAGTATTAAAATCAAAAATCCACAGGGTAAAAGTTACTGAGGCGGATTTAAATTATATTGGAAGTATTACTATTGATGAGGATTTAATGGATGCTTCAAATATTATAGAAGGCGAGAGGGTACAAGTAGTTAATCTCAACAATGGTGAGCGTTTAGAAACTTACGTGATAAAAGGAGAAAGAGGAACCGGAAAGATTTGTTTAAATGGTCCGGCTGCTCGTAAAGTTGCCGTTAATGATGTGATCATCATTATTTCTTATGCTACCATGAATTTTGAAGAAGCTAAAAACTTTAAACCAACTCTTATTTTCCCAAACGAATCAACCAATAGATTAAACTAAAAATTGAAAAAGAAACTCTCGTCATTTTTACGGATTACCATACCTCTTGCTTTGGGTGTTTTTTTGATATGGTATATGTTTAAAGACATGAGTGATGAGGACATTGATAATATGGTGATGTCCTTTAAAATGGCTGATTATAAGTGGATTTTTTTATCACTTATTATGGGTGTGCTGAGTCATTTGAGTAGAGCCTATAGGTGGTTGTTTACTTTAGAGCCAATAGGTGTTAAGCCAAAATTAAGTAATGCTTTTTATACCGTAATGATTGGATATTTGGCCAATTTATTAATTCCAAGAGCAGGAGAAGTTTCCAGATGTGCTTTTATGGCAAAACACGAAAAAGCTCCATTTGATAAACTCTTTGGAACTGTAATAGCCGAACGAATAGCGGATTTAATTTTGTTGGTATCGCTTATCTTCATTACTATAATATCTCAATACGATATTTTGTTTGGGTTTATTCAGGAACTTTCGTTCTATAAAAAACTGCAACAACCTACTAATATTATTATTGTTTTAGCAGTTTTGGGTGTAGCATCTTTCTTTTTGTATAGATTAATTAAAAGAAGCAATCAACCGTTAATTATTAAAATGAGAGCTTTCATTTCCGGAATAAAAGAAGGGGTGTTGTCCATTCTTAAAATGAAGAAAGTAGGTTGGTTTTTATTTCATACCTTCTTTATTTGGGCAATGTATTTAGGTATGTTTTGGATAACTATTTATTGTTTGCCTGAGTTAGAGAATTTATCTTTTGGAGCTGTTCTTAGTAGTTTTGTGATTGGCGGAATAAGCATTGCGGCAACAAATGGTGGCCTGGGTGCTTATCCATTGGGCATTATGGCTGTATTAGCATTATATGGAATTCAAGAACAAGTTGGTTTGGCATTTGGCTGGATTGTATGGGTGGCTCAAACTGCTATGATTATTATTTTAGGGTTAGCTTCATTTATTTTAATTGAAATTACTAATAAGTCTAATGTCAAAGTTCAATAAAATACAAAACAAAATTTTATCTTTTGACGAACTTGTCAAACAAGTGGAAGATTGGAAACATGGCGGAGAAAAAGTAGTGTTTACAAATGGTTGTTTTGATATTTTACATAAAGGCCATGTTCAATATTTAGCCAAAGCGGCTGACTTTGGAACTAAATTTATTGTAGCGGTTAACTCTGATGATTCTGTAAAACGATTGGGAAAAGATAAAAATAGACCTATTCAAGCTGAAGAATCAAGAGCTTTAATTATTGCATCTCTTGAGGTAGTAGATGCGGTTATTATTTTCAATGAAGATACTCCATACGAATTGATACAAGCTATTTTGCCGGATGTATTGGTAAAAGGAGGTGATTATAACCCCGAAGAAACCAATTCTTCATCTAAGACCTATATCGTTGGCTCTGATGTGGTAAAACAAAAAGGCGGTGAAGTGAAAATAATTTCTTTAGTTGAAGGTTACTCAACTACAAATATTGTTTCAAAACTAAAAGACTAATCTTTTTACTTATTAGCTTTAGAAATATATTGCTCTAATGCCATTGTCATTGATGGGCATTCCGGCTTTGGAGCAGCAATATCTACTTTTAAACCTGCTTTTTCTGCAGCCTTTGCAGTAGTAGAGCCAAATACGGCAATTCTTGTTTTGTTCTGCTTGAATTTTGGAAAGTTTTCAAACAACGACTTTATTCCTGAAGGACTGTAAAAAACTAATACATCATAGTTTACATCTTTTAAATCAGAAAGATCACTGCAAACAGTTCTGTACATAACTGCTTTTGTATAGTTAAGCTTTATTTTGTCTAATGTTTCAGGAATTTCATTTTTTAGAATATCAGAACATGGTAACAGAAACTTTTCATTTTTATGCTTCAATAAATAGTCTGTTAATTCAGTTATTTTAGTATTTCCGTGAAAAATTTTACGTTTTCTGTACACCACATATTTTTGTAAGTAGTAAGCCGTAGACTCAGAAATACAAAAGTATTTCATGGTTTCAGGCACTTGAAAACGCATTTCCTGAGCCAATCTAAAATAGTGGTCAACTGCGTTTCGGCTGGTTAAAATAACAGCACCATATTCACTAATATTTATTCTTTGCTGTCTAAACTCTTTGCCATCTAATCCTTGAACATGAATAAATTCACGGAAATCAAACTTTACTTTACACTTATCTGCTAAGTCAAAATAAGGGCTTTTGTCACCCTGTGGTTTTGGTTGAGAAACAAGTACGGATTTTACTTTCATACTTCGGTAGTTTTTCGTTTAATTAAGCTAAAATGCTGCTCAATATCTTGAAGATTACGACCAATGGTAAAATTTCAAGGGTGCAAAGGTATAAAAATCCGTAAAATAACGGATAATTTTTGCTAACAATTAAAAAACTGCCCCTCACTAATCGAAACAAAAACATTATAGAAGTAAGGGTAATAGCAACATTATAGATAAAAGCATTGTGGTTAGAAATAAATAATTGACAGATAAGTGTTATGGCAAACAATAAACCCAACCCTGCATTAATGGAAAATACATTAAATATATATTCTCTAAAAATGTCCATTGAATTAAAAAACTTTGATAGTAGTAAATGAGTAGCAGTTTTAATAAAATAGACAATTAAAATACATCCAAAAAGGAATAAGTAATCTAGAATGTTTATTTCAGTAAAACTCACATTAAGAAGATAATGAGAGATGTAAATTAGAAATAGTGGAGCAATAATAAAAAATGAAAATTGCAAAAGAAACTGACCTCTTTGTGTGTAAACTTTTTCTTCTCTAATCACCTGGGCTGCAAATCTACCTAAAGGAATAGATTTAAGAACTTGAAGAAATCTTTTGGAGTAATATGCTTTAGCAACAGCAATGGAAAAAATAAAAACAAGCAGAATTACGATTTCCCACTCATAACCTTTTATCGTATTTGCAATTACATCCATTTAGGAAAATATGTTGCAAAGATAATATTAAGATAAAATAAGACAGTGTTACTTTGGCGCACCTTTTTCTAGCCAACACCATAAAGAATCAAGCGTTGCTTTTGGCAAAGAACCTCCCGGAGGCATTACAGTAGGATTTTCATCAAACACCCTTCTTTCAAAAGCTCCGCTACTCACTACGGCCTTCACGCCATTATATGAAGTATAGTCACCATTAGTTGAACCAGCGGCATGGCAGGCTGTCAACGTACATCTGTTCGCCATTATTTTGGAAACATAAGAGGTATACTTAACACTAATGCTAGAGCAATCTGCCTGCTTAGGATCTTCGTCCTTTTTTTTATCTTTTTTACAACTAAGAATAATTAAAATAGCCATAAAAAAGAGAGAAAAAAACTTAATGTAGTTAGTCATAAAAGCAGTTTTTCAGCAATGAAAGTAAGCATTTTTTGACAATTAAGCTTTGATTCTAAAAGGGAATTACTTTTTCTATTTTCATTAAATATAAAATGAAAACTATCTTTTGGTTTTATTTTCAAAACAAAATAATTTGAATAACCGGCTTAATAAAGTAATTAACTTAAAAGAATGAAATCATCCCTTTTTTATTTTTTTTGAAAGTTGACGAAATATTTACCTTTGGCGACAAATTTTACAAGATGAAAACAGATTTATACCAGCATCATGATTATTACGGAGTAGATGAATTACTTACTGAAGAACACAAACTCATTAGAGATTCTGTTAGGGCTTGGGTAAAAAAAGATTTGTCCCCTATCATTGAAGATTATGCTCAAAAATCTGAGTTTCCCAAACAAATTATTCCCGGCTTGGCAGAGATTGGTGCATTTGGTCCTTATATTCCTGAAGAATATGGCGGTCAAGGTTTAGATCAAATTTCTTATGGAATTATTATGCAAGAACTGGAGCGATGTGATTCGGGTGTTCGCTCTTGTGCATCGGTACAAAGTTCTTTAGTTATGTATCCGATATGGAAATATGGTAGCGAACAACAAAAGAAAAAGTTTTTACCAAAGCTAGCCAGTGGAGAGTTTATAGGTTGTTTTGGCTTAACAGAGCCTGACCATGGTTCAAATCCGGGTGGAATGTTAACCAATTTTAAAGATATGGGAGACCATTATTTATTAAATGGCGCGAAACTTTGGATTACTAATTCACCTATTGCTGATGTAGCTGTGGTGTGGGCAAAAAATGAAGAAGGAAGAGTACATGGTTTATTGGTTGAAAAAGGAATGGAAGGTTTTACTGCTCCTGAAATTCATGATAAATGGTCACTAAGAGCTTCTATTACGGGAGAGTTGGTATTTGACAATGTAAAAGTTCCTAAAGAAAATTTATTACCCGGCCGTTCAGGTTTGGGAGCACCATTAAGCTGTTTAGATTCTGCAAGATACGGTATTGCCTGGGGAGTAATTGGTGCAGCATTAGATTGCTATGATTCTGCCTTGCGTTATTCAAAAGAAAGAATACAATTTGATGTGCCTATTGCAAGTTTTCAGTTAACGCAAAAAAAGTTAGCCGAAATGATTACCGAAATTACCAAGGCACAGTTGCTTACTTGGCGATTAGGTGTATTAAGAAATGAAGGGAAAGCTACTTCTGCACAAATATCTATGGCAAAAAGAAACAATGTAGATATGGCTTTAAAAATTGCCAGAGAAGCTCGCCAAATACATGGCGGAATGGGAATTACCGGAGAATACCCTATTATGCGACACATGATGAACTTAGAGTCTGTGATTACCTATGAAGGTACGCATGACGTTCATTTATTGATTACCGGACTAGACATTACCGGACTGAGTGCTTTTAGGAACGATGGGAAATAAACTCTCATTACCTTTCTATCACAACAAAGCACTCATCTCCTTCATATGCAGGAAGAGAGTCGTTTATAACATTTGGAATTTTTAATACAACTTTATAAGACCCCAACTCATTCATAGGTATTGATAGACTCCCTTTCATTTTATGGATTAAAGTTTCAAAATCACTATGATTACTAAATATAAACTCATCAGGCTCATTAACAGCTCCTTTAAAGAGAAATAGTTTTGCATGAACGGAATCACTTATTACTGGTCCACTGAGTAAAAAATCCAGTTTTACTGTATCTCCAATATAGTAATCTCTTGTTTTTTGTAAAACCTCAACTTTTCTGTACTCTTTAATAACTTTATCTAATATAGAGTCATTAACTATATAATATATTGTAGTATCTGCAGATAATTCTGCTATCATTCTTTTCTTTCCATTGGCATAGTAGCTATTAAAAACACCGTGAGATAAATTGTCTAGATATTTTTGTTCAATCTTTAGCTGCCCATCTTGGTAAAAGTCTTTAGCTATTCCATTTTTAAGACCACTGCTAAAAGTTGCCATTGACTTTATTTTCCCATTAGCATAGTATACAATAAAATCACCATGAATTACCCCATTTTGGTAGTCTATTTCTTGCTCAATAGTTCCATCTTCATAATACCAAATACACTTACCATGTCTTAAAGAGTCTTTATATGGACACTCAAAACTGAGGTTCCCGTTAGAGTGGTATTCTTTTACTATATTAAGTTCGCAAGCTGATAAAAAGTAAGTAAGAGATAAGGCAGTTAAAATTTTATATTTAGTCAACATTTTAAAAGGTTTTTTCCTTTACCAATTCCCCATTTTTATAAATGGCTATTTTTTCTTTTTTGCCTTTGTTGTAAAAAGTCCACTTACCATGCTTTTGGTTGTTGAGGTGTTTTCCTGTTTCTAATATGTTTCCTTCATCATCATAACCGATGTATTTGCCATTCCATTCACCGTTTTTGTAATAGCCTTCGGCAAAGATATTTCCCGATTCATAATAATATTTCCAGAAACCTTCATATAAGCCGTTTTTCAAAGTTCCCTCTGCTTGTAGCTTACCGTTCTCAAACCATTTTTTGGCAGGGCCTTCAGCTTTTCCGTCAACATAATTAAACTCTTCTGCTTTTACGCCATTGCTAAACCAAATTATTTTTTTGCCTTGCAGTAAATCGTTTTTATAAGTTTCTATGCCGGTTTTTTGTCCGTTAAAATCATAATACTCCCAAAGTCCGTCTTTTTTACCGTCAACATAATTTCCTTCAATTTTCTTTTGTGTGTTTGGATAATATTCAATGTATTTTCCATGATATTTTCCATCTTTTAAAAAGGCTTCGGAAGTGGGTTGACCGTACAAATCAAAAAAGTACCAAAGGCTGTCAATTATTCCCTTTTTATATTTTCCGGTACTTTTTAGGTTTCCGTTGGCATAGCCAAACACCCAAACTCCTTCTTCTTTGCCATTTATATAATCTCCTTTTGATTGAATAGCTCCTGTTTCATGCCAAAATACCCAACTGCCAACTTTTACATTATCTAAGGTATAGCCGGAATATTTTGGGTTTCCGCTAGGCCAGAAATCCTGATGGAGAACTTTTTCCTGAGCAGAAAGTGAAATAAATGAGAATAAGATTAGTATAGTTGTCAAGTGAAACTTCATAGACCGAAAATACAAATATTTTGCACGTTCATGAACTAATATCTACCGAAAAAGAATACAGAAAAAATATACAGCAACGATTGTGTAATTTAGATACATCGTTCTAGTACACATATACAGTTCCTTTTAAATAAGGTTTAGTGGTTTTCCTCCCTTCTGAAAAGTAGGGAGGTTTTTATTTATTGCTTATTTACTTTGTCAAGGTTTTTTACGTCAATTTTATCTCCTTTTCCTGAAGGAATAAAAGATAAGGTCAACTCAACACCTCCGAATTTTCGGGTGGCAACTCTTAGTTTAGATAAATTAATATCATAGCTCACACCAATTTTAAATTGCTGTTTGTGTTCATACATCATTTGAGCGATGATGCCATCTTTAAACCGATATGCTCCACCAAAATAAATGGCTGAAGCAGTTAATGCATTGGTATAAAGTGAAGATTCTCCCACCGTAATTTTTCTGAGTCCACCGGCTACAATTTCATAAGAAGCTTTTTGTTTTGAAATAAGTAACATAGGAATATATGACTTAATTAGCCCGATTTCTGCTTTCGCATTAAAGTTATATCTGAAACCTTCGTTTATATCCACTACGCTATTAAAGCTTCTATTGGGATTACTTAGGTGTCCGAACGAAAGCCCTCCTTCCATTCTTAATCTTCTGTAAGGCTGATGCAAAAAAACAACTCCTCCGGCAATATCAATATAATTGGCTTTATTAGAATAATCTTGTTCGCCCGGGTCAATGCTGGGGTCATAATTAGCTCCGTCATACTGGCTATCCCATTTTACTCCATCTAAATTAATAGACTGTTGAAGATAACCTACAGAAAGCCCTGCAGAAATACCTTGTGCTTCTCCAACTTGCATCATATAAGAAACACTGGCATTGTAGTTGGTTAAACCTAATTGAGTGGTTCCGGCTTTATCAGAAATAATGTTTGCACCTACACCTATCGCATTGCTATTACTACCATTCATTGGAATTCGGGCATCAAAGGCAGCAAAAATGGTTTTATACGGACTGGAGATACTTCCCCATTGACTTTTGTAAACGGTTGATAGCCTATATTTACCTTCATAAAAACCTGTATTGGCAGGATTAATAAAAATAGGTGCATTGTCAAACTGGGAAAAATGAAAAAGCTGTCCGAATCCTAAAATCGGTAAAAAAGAAAATAATATGATTCCAACTTTTTTCATCATCGGACGAGTGTAACATTTCCTTTTTTGGTAATTAAAACATCATGCACAGTTAGCGATGAAACGTAGTAAACATAAACATCTTGCGGAGCAGGTTTGCCGTTAATAGTGCCATCCCAACCCATTTTAGAATCGGTAGTTTCAAAAACTTTTTGGCCAAATCTATTATATACAAAGAAGTTAAACTCTTTATAGGCTCCGGCTCTCGCATATAAAAGGTCATTTATATTGTCTCCATTCGGAGAGAATACATCAGGAATAAATATGGTGGTATCTTCCTGAATACATAAAGTTAATTCATAGCTATCTACACAGTTTCCTTCATTATAAACCGTAAGTTTAATAGAGTGGGTTCCCGGCTTTTTAAATTCTTGTGACGGATTAATACCCGGTTGGTAAGGAGAAGCAACCCCATCAATTTCCCATGTTCCTGTTAATCCATTTTGACTAAGGTCGATTAAATCTACAAATCTTTGGTCGTATGGAACGCAGTCTTCATCAGGGTTTAATGAAAATAAAGCTTTAACGATGGAATACATAGGTATTCTTATGATAGTATCTTTATAACAGCCTGTTTGTGTGTTAGTAACTTTTACATTGTAGGAAGTTCCTACCGGAGCAGTTATTGAGTCTTGGTCAGGAACTCCGGGTCCCCAAGCATAAGAGTATGGTCCTGCAGGGTTTGGACTTGCTAAAACATATCCTTCGTTTCCGTAACATAAAGTATCACTGGTGGTGTAGCCAACTGTAAATCCGGGAAATATATGTATGGTAATGGTATCGTAAACAGGGTCTGAACAACCGTCAGAAGTAACAATTACATAAGTTGTTGTGCTTGGCGGACTCACCTGATTTATGTTTCTTGAAGGAAGTGTAGGAGTCCATGTGTGGGTATATGTTGCTAATGGATTACCTCCTGATGGATTAATAGTTATAACACTAAATCCACCACCACAAATAGTATCATCTGTTACTGAATATGTTGTGGTAAGTTCGGGATAAACTTCAATAATCATGGTGTCTGTAGTTGTACATTCTCCAATTCCGTAAGACACAATAATAGTATCATAACCAGCTCCGGCATTTTTAGGGTTAAATTTCATTGTAGTAGTATCTGTACCCGGTCCAAACCAAATGGAAGAATTATTTGGTGAGTAGCTGAAAGAATAACTGGTATCCTTATAACAATATGGTGTTGTTAATCCATTAATACTTGCGGCCTGGAAAGGATAAATAGTAATTTGGGCGGTATCTCCACACCCTGCAGGCGTTATATACCCTACATTGTGGGTTCCAGCTCCCGCAACCGAAGGAGTAAAAACACCTGTAGTTGGATTTACTCCATTTCCAAACCAAACAGTGCTGTCAGGCATATTACCTAACTGTAATGGATTCGCAATAGAGCAAAGAGTAGTATCTCTTAGTTTTAAATCAGGGTATACAATAAAGCGCATACTGTCCACACAACTATTTTTATTCCAGTATAACCAATGAGTCCCGGGACCTGCAATACTTGGGTAGAAATAATGTTTGTAATCAGGATTTCCGAAATATACAATTGCACCTGGAGCAGCAGTTGTCCATGAACCGCTACAACAAGGGTTTTTATTTACCCCTCCTTGAGTTTGACTTGAAGTCAAATCCACAGAATCATCATCAATACAATAATACCTTATTTGTTCATAGATATTTGTGGTTCTAATATATACAATAGAAGTGTCTGTACATCCATTTGGCATGGTATAAGTTAAGGTGTCATTTCCTCCGTGCCCCAAGATAGAAGCATCATAAAATGCAGGATGAGTTCCCGGAGGAAGCAAACCGGTATTTGGGTTTGTAGAGCTCCATGTGCCTCCTGCTGAAGAGTTATATAAATAGAGATTAGTTTGTGCCGGACAGGCTGTTCTATTCCCTCCTGCGTCCATTGCTTTTACATAAATTTTAATAGTGTCCTGGCAACCATTAATAGTATATAAAATATTGTGTAATCCGCCACCTGCATCATCCGGATCAAACAAACTGTCAACAGTTTGAATTCCAGGGCCGGAAAAAGTTCCTCCAGGAGGTTGTGCAGAAAGATAGTAAGGGTCAATATTTTGACAGACTGAGTCAATGGTATTACTTACACCCAAATTGCCGACATAAATGGTTTTAGTATCCATACATCCATTTGCATAAAAGGTATCAATATATATACCTGGTGTTGCCGGAGGGGTAAAAGTTCCGGATGCAGAATCTACAAATGGTCCCTTCCAATACCCTCCAATTGTGGGTAGAAATCCGTTTAATATAAATGGCGGACTGTTTGGGCAAGCAGCTTCATCTGGCCCGGCATCGATGGGAATAACAGTTATCCTTATTGTATCTTTACATAGTGTTCCAATACCGTAAGTAATAACATGAACTCCACCTCCGGCTGTATCAGGGTCAAAAGTGCCAATACTTCCTGCTGCTTGTAACATACCATTTCCGCTATATATTCCTCCTCCAATATTTACCGGGAGAAAAAAGGCGGGTTCGGACTGGCAAACTGTAGTATCATTTAATAATATTTGTGGGTCTATTACGTAAATTGTTTTGCAGGATTGAAAACTAGGACCACCTGCATCGACATTCACGCAATAAGTTGTAGTAGTGAGCGGAGAAACCGTTTTTGGGCCAGGACCTGTTCCTAAGCCGTTATTCCAGTTCCAGTTTAGGGCAAGACAAGAAGATGAGGTAGAGTTAGCAGTAATATCTATACTCATTCCCGGGCAAATAGTATCTGTGTTGGGTGGATTTGTAGTAAAGGTAACGGGAATAGGACAGTCAGTTACAGTAAAGCTTGTGTCTTCGGTAAAAGTCCACATACTATCACAAAAATCTAAAAGGTTAATAGTGAAGTCTATTTGATAAGTACAATTGCTAACAATTCCATTTCCGGCAAGCGATATTACTGCAATATTTGTACTGTCGTCAAGAGTAGGGCAGCCTTGCCCAACAGCATTACTTATAACCGGAGGCGTAACACCCGGAGGAGCCGTAATAGCAAATGCGTTTGTATAAATTGAATCACAATGAACTTTTTTAGATAAATTCATGTAAATTGTGGTAGTGCTACAATTTGGTAGGGGGGTTACTGAAATGGTTGGTGGAACTGGAGGAAGTGGGGTTACTCTCCATTTAGCTATCCAACCTGAAGCATTTACAATGTTATTTGACTTAAATCTTACAACGAGAGTATCACTGGCAGGACTATTTCTTGTAACATTAAAGGTGGTATTGTTATGCAGATTAGTTTTTGTAAGAAATGGAGCAATACCGGGATTATTACAATTTACATAACCTTGATAAAAAAAAAGCGTATCTCCTAAACCTAAATCTAAACATGAAAAGTCTAGACTAATTGTTCCGCTGAAAACAATTTTAAAGCATGATTTTTCATTTTCCTTATACCACCCTCCATTTATAGTATTTAATTCAGAGTCTGTAAAAATACCTTTACATTCCACAACCGTTGTGTCCTTCATTTTAAATAACGGATATGAAGGTTGTGCGGTTGGTTGACTGCATGTTTGAGCTGATGCTAAGTGGCAGCTAAATAAAATTAGAATAATATTTAGCCAAAAGTACTTCATTGAGTTATAGTGAGAGAAGGAGAAACCGCTTCATTACTTAAGTTTCCGGATCTATCTTCTAATTGAACAGTAAGAGTTACAGTTTCACTTGACCCATTTCCCAGTAGAAAAAATGGCGCAAGTTGCACATCTAGGTTGCCTTCAATCATAATATCGCTATTAATGGGAGCTAATAATGGCACAAAATATTTGTCAGCTTTGTTTAGTCTGCTATCTTTTACAGATAGAGCCAATGTATCAGAAGACGTATAACCTAAGTCGCCATCACTGTCTTTGTATTTTATGGTTAAAGTTACTTGATTGTTAAATTGCTTCACCGTAGTTTCTGAAAGGGAAACAATTTCTATTTCAGGAGCTAAAACCTCTTCTTCTTTTTTCTTTTTACAACCAAAAGCTATAGTGATTGCTATTATAAATAAACCGGCAGCTCTCATGTTAATTTATTTTGATGGAAAAGTATTGTAAGTAGTGTTTTTTGTTTACATCATTCGGTATTTCTAATGTTGGAAGTCCTGCTGTTTCTTGAATAACCGCTTTAAAAAAGATTCCTGCACCTCTTCTATATTGTCTGGTGTCAATAGTAAATTTGTGAACATAGCTAATGTTTGCAGAACCTTCTAATGGTTTAGCAGAATAGCTTCCAGAAGTGAAATTCATTAATGGCGCAGTATTTAAATCTTCTATTACTT
Organism: Bacteroidia bacterium; assembly: GCA_030426475.1. Taxonomy (GTDB): domain Bacteria; phylum Bacteroidota; class Bacteroidia; order Flavobacteriales_E; family Vicingaceae; genus CALALS01. The sequence continues at coordinate 291 of JAUHYR010000044.1, read as the reverse complement.
CTGCAATTTTGTATTGCATACTTGTAAAATTAGTAGAAGGAGTTTGGTCATCATCATAAGCAACATAAATATCCACAACACCGTCTGTTGAATCTAATTCCAATGGTTGGTCAATGGTTCTGGCATCGTGACCAGCGCTACCACCTGGCGAAACGAAACCAATAATTTGAGGTGGTAAATTTCCATATTGAGGGGTGTTTCCAAACATATCTTTAGCTCCATTATTTATCCAGTCTTTTACCATTTGGATATAGGTTGCTTTGTTAGGTGCCCAAACTTGGTTCTTTAATG
>JAUHYR010000129.1 GCA_030426475.1 Bacteroidia bacterium | reverse complement strand
ATTGCGAGAGATAACTTCAAACAAATGAAAGGTAATGGTAGTGAAAGGATTTAAAGTAAAAGCCGAAGTTTCTACATTTACTAATTCAACAGGCTTATCATTGCTATCTTCTGTGTCTTCAGCTATTTCCTTTTTTAAGTGGCAGGTACCGTTACATTGTAGTTCCGGTTTGTCTTGATTTTCGCAAAGCTCTGTTTTGTAATAATCTAAGTGAGTGTAATAATTTACCACCATAGAAAACTTCATCACCAAAGGAAATGATAAAACTACAACTAATATGAGGGCAATTACACTTCTCACTTGAATGCCAAATTAACACATTTATTTTAACTTTTTGGTATCAAAAGTTACAAAATACATTCACAAGACGTAGTTAATAGTCGATTGGTTGTTTCTAGTAACTTATTTATTACTTTTTCTAATCCTATAATAAACTGAAAGTACACTGCCTATTACCATAATAATACAACCCAGCCAAAGAATATTGATATAAGGAAAAACAATGGCCTGCATGATGATGAAGTTGTTTCTTTTCTTTTCAGTAACAATTAACTCAAAACTGTTTTCTTGAGGGATAATACGTTTTATGGCAAGTTTTAAGCCCAGCTCTTCGTCTTCCACTTGTATTGGAAAAACTTGTGTGCCTTTGATGATCATAACGGGCTCAAGCGTAAAACGTTTTCCTTTGCTATTGATGCATTCAATAATTAAACTAATACCTATATCATTACTATCTAACCGATAAATGACAGGGTCTAACTCTTTGTTAATGCCTTTAACATACATAATGCTGCTATTTAAGGCAACAGTATCTTGTGCACCTACTTTTACCACTTCGGGCTCTGCGTATTCATCTTTTTTGTTTTCAACTCCTGTGGTAGGGTCCACTTCGGCATAAGTAATGTGCGTAAAGATGTCTCTGTTCCAAAAATGTTTGGTAGATGGCTCCGATACATTTCCCATCATTTCATTGGTCTGAATAGACGGGTAAAGCGTAAACTGATAGTCAAATTTTAAGTCTTGATTTAGCTTAAAATATTCTACTTCATAATAAATGTTTACTCCTTCTTTCTTAGCGTTTTTATAGGTGATGTAGTATTCACCCATTTTAAGCGTATCTTCTTTCGCCAGGAAAATGTTTTGTGCATTAGGGTCAATGTTTTCTTCGTTTTTCTCTAGGTTAATATTGATACCCGAAGTGTTGTAAGAAATAATTTGTTTTTTACCCGTAGAAAGTAAGGCGCCAAGTATCAACAATCCAAAACCGACATGTGCTACAGACGGCCCGGCATTTTTTAGTTTTCCTTTTAAAACCCTTAGCCAGTAGTCAAGGTTTGCCATTATGCTAAACGAGCTGGCAAAGATTAGCCCAATAAGCAATGAATTCTTAAAGTTCATGCCAATGGTGATAACTATAGTTAGTGCAACAGATACAATTAATGAAAGCGCAAGTTGCTTAAAGAACTTTTGTTTGTCACTATTTTTATATTTTAAAAATTGTGCGAAAGCGATGAGTAAACAAACAATAATAGTAAACGGTATCTGCCATGAATTGTAGTGGCTAATGGCATCTTCGGGTGGTGCCATGTTGGTGCCGAACACTTTATTGGTAACAGGTATAGATGTGCTAAACGATATTTGAAAGGCAGCTATCCCTAGTATTAAAGCACCTATAAACATCCAAAATTCTCTGCTCCAAAGGCTTTCTTCTTGCCTGATTTTTGGAATGTTTTTGTAGTTTTTAATAAGTAAATAAGCGACCATTAGAATAAATGTGCTCATGAAGACAATTAGCTGACCAGGCATCCCTTCAGCAAAAGAGTGAACGGATGTTTCTCCTAAAATACCGCTACGGGTAAGATAAGTAGAGTAGAGGACAAGTAGAAAAGTAAGAAAGGTAAAAATGTAAGTAGCTACCAAAGAACTGTTTCTGTTTTTGTTCACCAGCATTAAATGTCCGCCAGCCACAAAAGTTATCCATGGCACAAGCGAAGCATTTTCCACAGGATCCCAAGCCCAAAAACCACCAAAACTTAATGCTTCATATGCCCATGCACCGCCCATTAAAACACCTGTTCCTAAAATGGCTATTCCAAAGAACGTCCAAGGTAAAGCAGGTTTAATCCACTCTTGATATTGCTTGGTCCAAATTCCGGCAACTGCATAAGCAAAAGGAATAAGGGTAGAGGCAAAGCCAAAAAATAAAGTAGGTGGATGAATAGTCATCCAATAGTTTTGTAGTAATGGGTTTAATCCTCTTCCTTCAATTAAAGCAACATATTCAGGGTTTTGAATAAAAGGCAGATTGACCATGTCGGGATGCTCACGTAACAAACCAAACGGATTGCTACCGATAGAAAACCAATCTGAAATCGTGATGCCCAAAAGCATGGAACCTAAAAAGATTTGTACTAAAGAGAAAATAGCCATTACGGGCGCTTGCCATTTTCCGGTAGTTCTTAAAAGAATGAAGCCCAAAACAACATGCCAAATCATCCAAAGCAAAAAACTACCTTCTTGTCCTTCCCAAAAGCAAGAAAATATATAACGCAGGGGCAGGCTAGAAGAAGAATGTTGCCAAACGTAATAATACTCAAAGTAATGGTTGAAGATGATATAAAACAAGCAAGCTACAATGCTAATGGCTGCTACACCGTGAGTAATAAAAGCGTATTGTCCCAGCTTTTTCCAGGAAGAATCGTTAGAATTGGTGGCTTTAAAAAAACTAAAAAAGGAAAGGATGGCTCCGACAAATGCTACTACAATAAAAAGATTTCCAATTTCTCCGGGAATAAGATGTTCGCCTACATACTCTATTTCATTCTCCATTTCTAGCTTACTTCCTCAGCATTAAATTCTTGTAGTTCTGTGCTTCCGTTGTTGTATTTTGATGGACACTTCATTAATATTTTAGAAGCGTGAAACTCATTGTTTTCAAATTTTCCGTGCACTACTACTTGTTCTGAGCGCTCAAAATCCTGTGGCTTGGTACCGTGAAAATAAACCTTTTGCTCATTGCCTTCAGCATCTAACATGTAAAAGGAAAATAAGTTGGCATTTTCATGCGGGTCGTACTCCAATTCTTTTTCCTTGTTTAACTCACCAATTACCTGATAAGAAACTCCAGGGTTTTCAACTGCTTCAGAAAAAGATACAAATGAACTGCTATCTTTTATAGTACTTAAAATAACACCAATGCTAACTGCAATTAAAACAATGGCTATGATGTGTGTTTTTTTCATAAAATATTATCGAATACAAAGGTAATTGTTTAGAAAAATATAGGCTAATTTATTTGTTTATTTTAGCAGCCTTAATTGATGTTATGTCTGAACAAACTGTTGAAATTATCGGTTATGTTGCTTCCGCAGTAGTTTTGTTTTCTTTCTTGATGCGAGATATTAAAAAGTTACGACTGGTAAACATAGTAGGTTGTTCCATTTTTGTGGTGTATGGCGTTTACTTAAATATGTCAATCCCTATCATTATTACCAATGTGTCGATTATCTTAATCAATGTTTTTTACTTGGCTAAAACCCGCTGGGCTAAATAGTAGCATTAATAGCTCTTGCTTCTATCTTTCTTAAAATTGATTCTTTAATAGTGGCATTTTTTAAGGCTTCTAAATGCTGTATTCGGTGACAGTCAGAACCAACTAAGTCAAACAGATTATTTTCAATGAGTTTTTCTGCTGCTTTTTGCACTTCAGGGCCATAGTGTCCAATAACAGAAAGTAAATTAATTTGGAGTAAAACTCCTTTGTCTTTTTGCTCTTGCAACTTTTCAAGATTGTTATGCCAATACCCATAACGCTCTGGATGCGCTAAAATTGGCTTAAAGCCTGCCATTTGTAATTCAAAGGTGGTTTCTGCCAATTGAGGAGGTTCGCTCATGAAAGGCAATTCAAAAAGCACATAATTGTTGCCAAAGCTTAAAATGTTTTTTTCTTTAATCTTTTGAATAAAGAACTCATCTAGGTAATATTCTGCTGCTGCTTCAAGGGTAATGTTAATATTGTTTTCAGTTAATGCTTGTTTTACTTTATCCAATCCGGGTAAAATAGTTTCAGGGCTATTTTTAAAGTAATCGCTCATGATGTGCGGAGTGGTTACAAGCTTAGTGTAGCCTAATGAAGCAAACTCCTTAATCATTTCTAGACTGTTTTCTAAGCTCTCCGAACCATCGTCAATTCCGGGTATTAAATGCGAATGCATGTCTGTTTTAAACACAGAAAAATCAAAAGGAAGCTTTGGCTCTTTTTTACCAAATATGTTGGAAAGGAAACTCATGGTGCAAAGTTAATGGAAAATTATTGTTGAGTTTTGTACCACTCAACGGTTCTTTTTAAGCCTTCTTTACTCATAATAGTAGGAGAGTAGCCCAATAATTTTTTTGCTTTTGAAATATCAGCTAAAGAGTGAGGAATGTCTCCAACTCTGTCTTCTCGGTG
>JAUHYR010000043.1 GCA_030426475.1 Bacteroidia bacterium | reverse complement strand
GGGCTTTCGCAATATTCAGCTAAGAAAATATCTCTGGTAACCATTATTTCTTCTGCCAGTGCAGGTATTCCTTTTAGTCCAAGAGATGTAGAGTTTACTCCTTCATTTACCATACCTTTACCCGCTATGTTTTCGTTATTCGGGTAGTTAATCACTAAGCTGTTAAATCCTTTGGTGTAGAGTAAAGCTCTTTGCAACAGGGCAGAGTTGAGGATAGAACTTTTATCGTCTGAGAAGGCAATAGCGCCCGATTGTGCCATGTCAAACATTTCAGAGAGTTCTTTTCCTTGCATGCCTTTTGATACACAACCTATCGGAAAAACATCTACTATGTTGTTTTTTGTTCGGTTAACGATGTACTCCACCGCACCTTTATTGTCAGTCACAGGTTCATTGCTTGGCATGGCTGCTACTCCTGTAAACCCTCCGTTGGCAGCGGCTTTTAATCCCGTTTCAAAGTCTTCTTTGTATTCAAATCCCGGGTCGCCAAAGTTAGCGTTCATGTCAAACCAGCCGGTAGAGATGTGTAAGTCTTTAAAGCTGATTTCGGTGCATTTTTCTTTCGGTTTTAAGTCTTTGCCAATCTTTTTAATTTGATTGCCAACCACTATAACGTCCAGCGTTTTACCGTTGTGTTTGCTGCCTTTGTCAATAATTTTTGCTTTTCTGATTAAATAGTTCATGCTTTCCAAAGTTTAATCAATGCTATTTCCGTTGCTAAAAATAACAATGCTAAGATTAAAAAATACTTCCAAAGTTTGGTGCCTGCGTTTTGCTCTGTCAATATCTTTTCTACACTTTTATTTTCGGCATCAAAGAAGTTTACTTTAATACCGCTTTTAGTGGTAATGTCTTCCAGCTCTTCTAAAGTGTAACAACTAAGCAAAGACTCTTTTCTGTTATAGTTAAAGGCTATGGTGTTTATGCTGTTTCCGTTAAGCGTAATGCTGTAAAAGCCCTCTTTCGTAATTTGGTTGTTGGTTTGTAAAAAGAAGGATTTACCGTTGCTTTTCAGTTCGGGAATAACATCCAACTCATCCTTTACCAAATGATAAATGTTTTCGGTTTGATGTTCATTTTGAAGCGGTATTAACTCATCTTTGCCCACTGTATAAAAAAGTGGATACGTCTTTTTGCTGTACAAGGCAATGTTGTAAACCGTTGGAATAAAGATGGCATGGCTGGTAAGATTACCCGACTTATCCGTAAGCGGAGAAGAAAGCACATACACCGTTCCTTTGCCATAATTGTTAGCGGTAAGCAGCGGATAACCGTTTTGCAAGCTAATGATGTTTTGCACCGATTTTTTACTGCCTGTAAGTAGCGGATAGTTTTTAGTGATATAAGGTAAGTCAATGTTTTCGGGTTTTTTCTCAAATACACCTTTAAACAAATGGTGTTGGTCGTCAAGTGCGGCTACTTTGGTTTTTGAGGTGTCTATGTTTTGAGTTTTAGGAGCATTCAAGCCCGCAAACAAACTATTGTAGCTTTCCAGTTGAATTTCTTTTTCGGGTAAGTTAACGAGTATGGTTCCGCCATTATCTACAAAGGTTTGTAGTTCTTGCTGTAAACCTGTCGGTACTTCCTTTAAACCGGTAATTACAATAAGTGTAGCCTTACTGAACTCCTGAAAATCTATTTGGGTGGAAGGAGTGGCTTTGTAGTTAAAAGCGCTGTCTTGCCCCAGCAAAGCATTGATGTAAATGTTTTGTTCTTCGTAAATGTGGTAGATATTTACGTCTTTATGAATGGAGTAATTGAAGTTAAAATGGTCGTCAAAAGTTACGGGATAATCATTGATTTGCACTTTACAAGAGTAGTTACCCATATCTGAATTGGTGTAGTTGAGCTCCACCGTTTTGGTTTCTTCAGCCGCTATGCTAAAGCTGGCAACCGTTTTTGATTTTTCGTTGATGTAAAGCGTAGCCGGTATGTTTTCCAGGTTTTTATCAGAAGTGTTTACAATTCTCATTTGTAGCTTTTCATTGGCTTTGTGAAGCCTTACCGGGCTTTGTAGCCACACACTGTCAATAAACAAATTACCCGTTACGGGTGCTTGTATTTGCAAGGCATTATAGCTTACCGTGCTGTCAGCATTTACGTTTTCCCAGTTGGTGGTTGACTTTTGAAAGTCAGAGATAAGATAAGCCTGATGGTTTAAGCCTTCGTTTTGCGCCAGCAAATCGTTCATTCTGGAAACTACTTCATTGGTGCTGCGGGTGTAAAAAGTGGGTTTAATTTCTTTTAACTGCTCTATAAACTCATCTCTGGAAATGGTGCGTTGCTGCTCGGGTCTAAACTCATTGGTGAGTAGCTGAAACTTATCATCAGGGCGATACAGCTCGGCTATTTCATTGGCTTTTAGCACGGCTTCGTTTAGCAGGTTGCCCTCTTTGCTGAGCAACTGCATACTGTAAGAGTTATCAATATACACGCTAACGGCTTTTTGGCCTACTACGGCTGTGGTGTTGTCGTTTTTAAAGTACGGCTGTGTAAAGGCAAAGATAAGTGCTGTAAGTGCCAGCAAACGACTGATTAAAATAAGGAGATGCTTGAGTTTAGAGCGAGAATCGGTTTCCTGCTTAATGTCTTTTAAGAAGCGTACATTGGTAAAGTAAACAGTTTTGTATTTTCTAAAGTTGAATAAATGAACGATGATGGGAACTGCCAGTGCGAAGAGTGCAAACAGAAAGGATGGATAGACAAAGCTCATTAAAACGCAAAAATAAGCTATTTTTTGAAATGCGGTGCTTTTGGTGTTAAAAACTGCGGAAAGTGTTATTTTTGACTTTGAAGGACTTATTAGTTTATAATGAAAAAGATAGATTTTGCTGTATTGAATTTTTTGTATAACAATGCTACAAGTGGAGATTACCATGACTTACAAAGTTTATTAGAAAAAGAAGGTTATAGTGTTTCAGGTTATGAAGCTGAGCAAGTTGGTAAAAGGCTTGACTCCAAAGGATATATCAAACTTGCTTTATCAAAAACTGATGCATCTGCCATTATATCGTCAAAAGGGTTTGAATATATCCAAGACATAAAAGAGAAGTCAAAACAATTAAATTTAAATAATATATCTAGTCAGGAGAGAATGGAGACAGAGAAAGGAATAGATGAACTGATTAGAAGAATTAATAAACTTGAACTTGGTCAGGAAATTATTTATGATGATTTAATTAAAGAGCTACAAGAAGTAAAGGAATTGATTGGAAGTTTGAATAAAAACAAACTAAGTTCTTTAATTGTTGGTACAATGGTGAAGTATGGATTGGGAAAATTAGCAGATAAAGTTATTGAAGCTTTGCCTGATGCTTCTGATATTCTCAAATTAAATACTTAATCTAAAGAGCTGCCTAAATATTATGACTTTTTATAAATGAAAAATCATGAATTGATATTTGAAAAGATAAAGACACTTCTTAAAAAGTATTTTAAGGATGAACTAATATTATCTAAAGATGGTTATCAAATAAATATTGGTGATTCAGGTATATGGATGTTGTGTGATGTTAGAGAAATTACAATAGGATTTGGCATGAATCATCAACACTATAATGAAGATTATCAAGGTATTCACGAAGCAATGGAACACTTTTTCGACTTGATAGGAAGAAGAAAAAGAGTTACTGAATATTTTAAAGGTAATTCTTGTTTTAGGTGTGAAACAGAAGTTGAATTAGGAGAGGGTGAATATTATTCAATTGGAACTACCGAACTTTTGTTTTATCCATACTGGAAAAAGACAGAAAAAAAGGTTTATTTTGAAAATGCCTTGATAGATTATTCTATTATTAAGGATGAGGTAGAGGAAATAAAGAGTTTAATTAAGTAACTAAAAACCCAAATGAACCCAAAAGTAGATGCTTTTTTTAGCGAAGCCGAGCAATGGCAAGATGAATACGAAGAATTCAGAAGAATTGTATTGGAATGTGGCCTTACCGAAGAACTCAAATGGGGTGTTCCTTGCTATACTTATAAAAATGCCAATATTCTTATCATACATGGGTTTAAAGAGTTTTGCGCCATTAACTTTTTTAAAGGCAGTTTATTAAAAGATGAAGAAGGTATATTGGTTCAGCAAACCGAAAACGTACAAGCCACTCGCCAAATAAGGGTAACTAGCGTTAAGGAAATAAAAAAGCTGGAAGGACATATAAAAGCTTACATTTTTGAAGCCATTGAAGTAGAAAAGGCAGGTTTAAAAATCAATTACAAAAAAGTAGATGACTTTGATGTTCCCGAAGAGTTTCAACAAAAACTGGATGAAAGCCCTGAACTGAAAGAAGCCTTTGAAGCTTTAACACCCGGCAGGCAAAAAGGCTATCTCTTGCATTTTTCACAAGCCAAACAATCAGCAACACGAGCCGCAAGAGTAGAAAAATATCGGCAGCGTATCCTCAACGGCAAAGGCATTAACGATTGTGTTTGCGGTTTGTCCAAACGCTATCCCGTTTGTGACGGTTCGCATAAGAATGCTAAAAAGTAAATGATATGAGGGTAGTATTGATTTTAGCTATTTTACAAATTAGTATTAATTTGTTTTCCCAAAAGTCTAGCCTAGATAAAATTTCAAAGGAAAATAGAGTTGATAGTGTTTATTGTGAATTTTCGATGCATATAAATGGAAGAGATACTATCAATATGATTAGTTTTTATAATTCTACAAAAAACCCTGTATATTACTATGGGTATTCTAGAACTTCTCCATTGTGGAAGGTGCTGGAGGAAAAAGATGGGGAGTGGAAAGAAAAGGACTTAGGTGGAGTTTGTGGCTATGGTTTAAGAATGAGAAAAATCCCTCCATACTCTGTTGTGTCAATTTCTTTACATTATTATTCATTATCAAAAGGTAGTTTTAGATTTGGAGTGCCTTATTATATGGAGAAATCTAATGATGAAAAAAATTGTTGGAGTCAAACAGTAATTAAAAAATGAATAAAGACATTCAAGCCTATAACGAAAAGCAGACAGAAGAAGAAAAAGAAATCTGTGATGTGCTGTACCGGGAAATCAGCAGCGGACTGCCTGAGGCGGAAAACAAAATATGGCATGCTCACCCGGTGTGGTTTTTAGACGGTAACCCTATTGTGGGGTATCATAAACTCAAAGGCTGTATTCGTTTGTTGTTTTGGAGTGGGCAATCGTTTGAAGAAGAACAGTTAAAAGTAGAAGGGAAATTTAAAGCAGCGGAAATGCGCTATACTTCCGCCAGTCAGATTAACAAAAAAGACCTGAAGCGATGGCTTAAAAAATCCAGAGACATACAGTGGGATTATAAAAACATTGTAAAACGCAGAGGCGTTTTAGAGCGCATAAAATGAAAATCTTTAACGATCAACTCTGGCATGTTGTTTTACTTACGCTACTGTTGTTGGGGCTTTACTTTGTTGTTCAAATAGATAAGAATTTACTCAGGGGTGAGTTTTGGGGAATAAGCACTTTTACCTGGTTTTCTGTTGCGGTTTTTACGCCTATTGTTCATCAGTTGTACGTACTTATCTGCTGGCGCTCTGAATTGTATTATAATGGCGTTTCGGGTTTGCTGGGTAAAAATGCCTTTCTCGTTTACAAAATAGGTTTTGCGCTTCTCATTTTATTACGTCCTCTTACTATTCTTGCCTTGGCGGTATCAAGCGCATGCTCTTTTTATATCAACACCTATTTATCTTATCTGTTGTCTTTGCTGTTGTTTCTTCCTTCTGTGTATTTGTTTTACTCGGTAAAGAAATATTTTGGCATGGACAGAGCTTTCGGTATAGACCATTTTTATCCTGAAAAGTTTAAGAATGTCCCCATGGTTAAAAAAGGAATATTCAAATATACTTCCAACGGAATGTATATCTATGGCTTTTTAATTCTGTGGATTCCGGGTGTGTTATTACAATCTAAAGCAGCTTTAGTGGTAGCGCTTTTTAATCATCTTTATATTTGGGTGCACTACTATTTTACAGAACTACCAGACATCAAAGAGATTTATAAATAGGAGATAAGCGGTTTTTCAAAACAACTGAAAAAGGTCTTTCAGGAATTATCTAAAATGAAACGATTTTATTTGCAGATGTGTTTAAAACACTTAACTTGCATTAACTTATTAAATAGATGTAAATGTTTAGGCATCAAGGCAAAAGCAGAACCTTAAAACATAATCTGCGAATTGCAACCGTTTTGTCTTTTGTGGCCGGTGTGGTAAATGTAGCCGGTTTTTTATCTATACAACAGCTAACAACTAACGTAACCGGGCATTTTGCCTTATTTATTAACGATGTTGCCCAATTTGAATTCTGGAGAGGCACCATCTATTTCTTGTATATCTTTTCATTTTTGTTTGGTTCATTTTCATCGGGCTTTCTTATCGAAAAATTTAGAAAAAGTAAACTCGTAAATATTTTTGTTTTGCCTACTATAATAGAGTCCTTGGTACTTATGGTAGTTGCTTTCGGAAGTAATTTTTTAGAAGTGTTTAACCCTGATTTAATTGCCTGTATGCTTCTTTTTGCCATGGGACTTCAAAACTCTTATGTTACTAAAATTTCTAATGCAGTGGTAAGAACCACACATTTAACGGGACTGTTTACCGATTTGGGTATTGAACTTTCGCAGTTGTTTTTTCCAAAAATCTATCCCGAGAGAAAGAAAATAAAGGCAACGATAAGGTTAAGAGCCTACATTATTTCTTTTTTCTTTATGGGAGGACTGATAGGAGGTTTTTTGTACTCACGAATGAACTTTAAACTGAATACCTTACTTTTTGCGTCAATAATTTTGTTGGCGAGCTTATTTTACGATGATTTAAGGTTTAGAATACTTATTGCTCAGCGTAAGTATAATCATAGAAGAAAGGCAAGTATTCATGCTTGATATCTCTCTTTTTTGCATGTTTCGACTGATTTATTAAAATTATCCTTACAAAAGCTGAGAATGTTTTTACCCCCTGTTTCTTCACTTTGTTTCGAAACTGTCCCCCTAAGTTAGGGGGACAGCGAATGTAATGAGCAGGGGGTAAGCAGAGGACGAAAGTCGAAAATGTCTTCCCATTTGCTCAAAATGTCCACACATTTGTCGAAAATGCCTGGACAAAACCTCAAAACGTTCGAACAAAAGCTTAAAATGTCCAAACAAATGCTGTAAACGTTCAAAGAAAAGTCGAAAACGTTCAAGCAAAAGCTTAGAATGCTTAAGCAATTGCTCAAAATGTTCGAACAAAACAAGAAAATGCTTGAACGAAACAAGAAAATGCTTGAACAAAACAAACTGATCTTATGGCATGGGGTTTGCTAAAGGTGGTTATATTTGAAAAATCATGAAAAAAATATTTCTATCTCTATTTCTGCTTGTTAATGTTACTTTACTTAATGCTGCTGGTGGAGTTTGGGCTATTCAATTTAGTTATGAACTAAATGGTAAGGTAAAGACCGGTTATATATATGCCGATTATTGGGCTAGAGACTATGAAAAGATTTATCCTAATGGAGTAAATAGGTCAACGAAAGAAGACTTTTCAGCGCATGAAATTACCTTTGAAAAAGAATTCCGTAACAAGTTAAAAGATTATTCTCCTCTTACCATTTATGATAGTATTTTGGATAATACTCTGCTTGCCTCAAAAGCAAAGTTTCCTATGGTACCTTATGAATTAATTCATAGTTCAGGGAAACCAGTTGATATAACTGTATTAAAAAAAGTAAAGCTTATTAAAATTTGGGTAAAAGATGATTACGGAATTTACCTACAGACAGATATAAATAAGTCAGATATCAACTGGATTTCGAAAACTCCAAAGGTAGATTATCCGTTGGGGGAGGATGTTGGTTGTAGAATGGTGTTGTATCAATTTAAGCAAATAGCAAACCCTTTTTTGGTTGATGAATTGTCGAAATTATATCTTAAAAAAGAAAAGTGGAATGATAAAGAGCAAGAAAGGTTTAAATCCATTGTAGCCATACTTAAAAATGATAAGGTAGTTGTGGTAGAACTTTGTGGGTGTTAACTTTAATTAAGATATTTGTTATTAAAGTGTTTGAAAAATGGAAAAACCCAAAACCTATTGCCAATACGTAAACACATTAGCAAGAGATAATGTACATAAAATCTATCACGATACACAGTATGGTTTTCCTATTTATTCTGATGATGAATTGTTTGGAAGGTTGGTGTTAGAAATCAATCAAGCGGGACTTTCCTGGACTACGATATTAAACAAGCAAGAAAACTTTAGAAATGCTTTTTCTAACTGGAATATTAAAAAAATAGCTGGCTATAAAGAAAAAGACATTAATCGTTTACTTAGTGATGCAGGTATTATCAGAAATAAATTAAAGATAAATGCTGTCATTCATAATGCGAATGAAGTGCTTAAGTTGCAAAAAGAACATGGCTCGTTTAAGAACTGGCTAAACAAACAGCACCCTAAAAAGAAAGAAGAGTGGATAAAATTGTTTAAGAAGACTTTTAAGTTTACAGGTGGTGAAATTACTAATGAGTTTTTAGTAAGTTCCGGATATCTAAAAGGTGCACACGAAGAAGCTTGTAGCGTGTATAAAAAGGCATTGAAGCAGAAGCCTATGTGGACAAAGAAATAAGTAGCTTCGTTTAATTTTTATATAATTTCCAAAAAATCTTTTGGAGAAAGGTAAATAGATAGCCTTAAATGAAACTGAAATTGAGTGTCTAAAAGAACACTTGTGGGAAACTGTAATTGATTGTTTGCTTTCCCCAAAAATACAGCCAATTGGTGTTTTCCGGCATATTTTCCAGAAGTATTGTAAACATATTTTTTCCCTAAGAAAGTTACTTCTTTTTTACTTTCCGCATTAAAACGTAAACAATAAAAGTCTTTATTTAGCTTATTTATGACAGCTGTGTCTTCAAATGTGGTAAGCTTCATCATTTTACAGAATTTACACCAATCGGTTTCTAAAAAGATAAATACTTTTTTGGGTTGTTCACGCATTTTTTCCGGTAGATCTTCAAAATTTATCCAGTTGATTTGTGCTTTCGCATAAACCGATACAATAAGCAATATGGCTGTGATAAACCTCATTACTTATTAAATGAATATTTTATTCCCGCAAAACCTCTTATACCTTGAAAGGAGGTGTAAACGTAAGCAGGGTCAAAACTAAGTGCATAAGGATTTTGTGGTGTGGCAATTATATTTCCTTGAGCATCTGTTTGTACATTTTTATCAAAAGGGTCATGTGCGTTTGCAATAGAATTAGCAGGTGGAACCATGTTTAATAAATTCTTCACACCTCCGTATATTTCCCATTTACTCCCTAGCTTTTTACTAAGCTTTATGTTTTGAATACTAAAAGGGACAGAATATTGGGCTCTTGGGTCTAAGTCAGAGACTAAAGGTAATTTCATTTTACCATAGTAATTTCCTGTATAATCTATATTAAGCCCTATTTTGCTAAACTCATAAGAGATAGTCCATGTACCGGAGATATGCTCGGTTAAAAGTTGTTGAATCTTTATATTGTTTTCTACCGAATAAACATCCATTAATGTAATGCCTGCATTAATGCTGAGCGGTTTGCTAAATGTAAAATCAGAATTAAATGTAAAGCCATTACTAACGGCATATCCGTTTAGGTTATCGTAAATAATTTGATTGGGATTGGTTTCATAATCGGCAATAATCTTATTGGTGAAGTAAGTGTAAAATGCGGTTGCATCTAGCGTAAGCATTGTACTTTTTATTTTTATAATCTTTTGGTAATTAAGATTGACGTTATAAGATGTTTCGGGCTTTAACTCTTCGGTAATAACCACATCTCTTGCTCCTGTTAATGCTGCATGGTCTTCGGTAAATATATTCACTACTCTAAAGCCAGTGCCTGAACTTAGTCGAAAGGTGTTTTTAAAATTTGGGGAATATTTAAAACTAATTCTGGGAGAAAAAATATTGCCATGTGTTTCATGATAATCATAGCGAACTCCAAGCAGGGAAGTAAGTTTTTCTGTGATGTCTATTTCGTCTTGAACAAATGCTCCCATTAAGTTGGCGGCATCGGGTTGGTTGGTTGTTCCTTCTGCGTTAGTAATTTGTGTTGCTGTGGTGTTATCATCATAAAAAGTAAACCGATTAGAAATTCCGGTAAGTAAATCATGGTTGCCCAGTTCTTTTTGCCAGGTTAACTGTCCAAACGCAATTTGTTGAAGAGCAAAATAGGGAGTTATTCCGTAGTAAGAGTTTTGTTCATGGCTATTAGCAGAAAAACTCAGCATAAACTTTTCCTTTGACGGAAGTTGGTAGTTTCCAAAAATTTCATATCTGTTGGTGTAAATTGATTCCCCATAAATAGAATCACCGCCTCTGTATTTAGGAGTCCAATTCATTTGTCCGCCCCATCTGTCTTCATAAAGATATCTGGCAGCAATATTAAAAGCTCTGTTTTCTCTTCGTTGAATGTTCCATTTATTGAACACGGATATTTTGTGTTGTAGTGTGGCATCAGTAAAGCCATCACCATTATTGTCAATAGGGTTGAGGTAATTGTAATAATTCAGCCCAATCATAGAGCTAACTTTTTTACCCAATTTGTATTTGCTTGCTATATCAACATTATGCTCTAGCCAAGAAGTGGTCATAATATTGGCGTCAAATAGTGCAACATTTTCAGGAGATTTTGTAATTACATTAATTAACCCTCCAACAGCTTCTGAGCCATATAATGATGATGCCGGGCCTTTTACTACTTCAATACGTTCTACCATGCTGTTTGGAATTCCGCTAAGACCATATACCGTAGAAAGTCCGCTTACTATCGGCATTCCATCAATTAAAACCATGGTGTACGGACCTTCCATTCCATTAATATGAATATCTCCTGTATTACAAATGGCACAATTGAGTTGTGGACGAATTCCATTCACATTTTGTACAGCCTCAAATAATGAGGGTGTAGGATTTTTTTGAAAATGCTCTAGCTTATATACTTCCACCGGAATAGGAGATTGGAGTTTGCTGATAGGTTTCATGGTTCCCGATACAACCATTTCACCTAATGTGTAACTACTTTCAATTAGCTTAAAGTTAATAGTAAGGGTTTCTCCATTGGATAGTTTTATTTTTTTTGAAACCGTCTCATATCCCATCATGGAAGTAATTAGCTTGTATTCTCCGTCAGGAATATTTTTAATTTCATAAATACCTTTTTGATTAGTAGTAGTAAAGTATTTTGTTCCTTCAAGGTTGATGGTAACAAATTCAATGGAAGATGAACCATCTGTTACTTTGCCTTTAATCGTATTCTGGCTAAAGATATTGCTAGAAAATAAAAGAAGTATTAGAAAGAGGTTTTTCACAGATATATTTAGTTGTGTATAAAATAATTTTTAACAAATATAAATAAATATTTAGGTATAACTAAAAATTCATATTACATTGGTTGATAATCCTTGAAAATTAGTTTACCGAGTAATTTATGTTAACTTAGGAGAATTATAATCAATGCTTAATGAATGCTAGTGGGGTAAAGTTTAATGTGAAGGATCAACTGGAATTCATTAAGGAATTGCGAAAGAAGGTAAATCAATACTTCAAAGAAAATAATCTTTCAAGACATGCGAATGCTAATATGAGGCTTAAAACAGCATTTATGTTGCTGTTATATTTTGTGCCTTTTGCCTTTTTGTTATCCGGTCAGTTTTCTTCAATTGGAGGTGTATTTTTGCTTTTTGCAATTATGGGTTTTGGAATGGCAGGTATAGGTTTGGCAGTTATGCACGATGCAAATCATGACTCTTACTCAAAAAATAAAAGCACCAATAAGCTATTAGGTTTTCTTATTAATTTTCTAGGTTCCTATCATATTACCTGGCGAATTCAGCACAACGTATTACACCATTCGTTTACCAATGTTCACGAGCATGATGAAGATATAGATAATGAAGTGATGAGATTTTCCCCAAACAATAAAAGGAAATGGATATATAAATTCCAGGCTTTTTATGCTCCGTTCTTTTATGGCTTGCTTTCGATGCATAGACTTATTAGTAAAGATTTTCAACAATTACTTCGTTACAATAAAATGAACTTGTTGGTTACTCAAGGGCTTACTCTTAATAAGGCTTTATTTCAAATTATTACAAATAAGATTTTTTATTTGATTCTGACACTAGTGCTCCCTATTTTAATTTTAGATATAGCTTGGTGGCAAACAGTTTTAGGGTTTTTATTAATGCAGTTTATTTGCGGATTGATATTGGCTTTAATCTTTCAGTCAGCACATGTTATTGAAGAAACCGGCTTTTATAAAATTGATGAAACAGGAAGTTTAGAAAACAATTGGGCCATTCATCAAATGAATACCACTGCTAATTTTGCTAATAAGGGTTTGATTTTTTCTTGGTTTATTGGAGGGTTAAATTACCAGATAGAGCATCACCTTTTCCCGAACATATGTCATGTACATTACAAAGACATATCTATAATCGTAAAACAAACGGCAAAAGAGTTTAATGTTCCTTATCATCAGCATAAAACATTTTTTGGTGCTTTAAAAAGTCACTTTTCTTTACTCAATAGTCTGGGAACAGGTAGATATGACTTAAAGCCAGTGGTGGCTTAGGTTCTCAATCAAATAATCTTTAGATGTGTAGATTTTACAGGCTATTTGTGGCTTTAAAGTTTGCATTTTTCATAAAAATTGATATAATATGGGGCAAACAATTCAATTATGGTAAACACAGAGATAATGACAACTACAAAAATATTTGATGCAATAAATCTTCCTACAGAGGTGGAAAAACAAGAAATAATAAACTTTTTGTTTGTAAATCTTGAACAATATGGAGATAAAAAAGAAGACATTAGAAAAGCATTAGATTATGCTTTAAAAGAGACTCCTTCATTTGGTGGATTTGTAGTGGTGGCTGAAGATGAAGGGCTGATTAAAGGCGCTGTTGTGGTTAATCGTACGGGTATGAGTGGATATATTCCCGATAATATTCTGGTTTACATTGCTACTCATAAAGAATCAAGAGGAGAAGGGATTGGAAAAATGTTGATGGAAGAAACCATTGCATACGCTAAGGGAGACATTGCTCTGCATGTTGAAAAAGATAATCCGGCAAAAAAACTATACGAAAAATATGGGTTTACTAATCCTTACCTTGAGATGAGGTTAAAGAAGTAAGCTAAACCATGAGTATTCATTGGATAGATTTAAGCATTTTTATGCTATACCTGATTGCTATGTTAGGCGTTGGCGTATACTTTCTAAACAAAAACAAATCAAAAGATGATTATTATGTAGGTGGCAGAAATCTATCGGCAGGACATGTTGGATTATCAGTAGTAGCTACTGATGTGGGAGGAGGTTTTTCAATTGGTTTAGGTGGATTAGGTTTTGTGATGGGGCTTTCAGGCAGTTGGATGTTGTTTACCGGATTATTAGGCGCTTGGTTAAGTGCGGTTTTTTTAATTCCAAAAATTTATTCCTCAGCACGTGAACATAGCTTTTTGAGTTTTCCGGAAGTTCTTGCTTTTAAATACAATAAACATGTTGCACTAATTGCGGGAGTTATTTCTTTAATTGGTTATATAGGCTTTACCAGTTCACAAATATTGGCAGGAGCCAAGTTAGCTTCGGCTACTTTTCCATCTATTGGAATTAGAGATGCTGTTTTAATCATGGGAATTATTGCGGTAGTATATACTGTTGTAGGAGGTATAAAGGCAGTAATATATACAGATACAGTGCAATGGATAATATTAATGGCCGGATTAATTTTAATAGGAATTCCTATGGGATATTATAAGCTTGGTGGCTGGGAAGCTATCAAAGACACTATCCCTGCTAATTTTTTAAGTCTTGCGAATGTTTCCTTTTCAGATTTATTTAACTGGTTAATCACTATCGTTCCCATTTGGTTTGTGGGAATGACACTTTACCAAAGAATATATGCTTGCAAGGATGAAAAGACAGCCAAAAGAGCATGGCGAATTGCGGGTCTTTTTGAATGGCCAGTAATGGCATTTATGGGAGTTATTTTAGGCTTGTTCGCTCGTATTGCCTTTGAACAGGGAATGTTTGGCTCGTTAGGGTATTTACCCGGAAGTGAAATAGATGCTGAATTAGGATTACCCTTGTTTTTAAGTACCATACTACCTGTCGGACTAATGGGCTTAATGATGTCGGCTTATTTTTCAGCAATTATGTCAACTGCTGACAGTTGTCTGATGGCTGCATCTGGCAATTTTGTGACCGATATATTAGGCACATTGAAAAAGAAAAATAATTTCAATGAAATAAGGCTGTCTCAAATTACTACTTTAATAATTGGAGTATTGGCAATATTGCTTGCAACGCTAATGCAAAGTGTATTAGAACTGATGTTGTACTCTTATGCGTTTATGGTTTCCGGTTTATTCGTTCCCGTTTTGGGAATGTTAATTCTAAAAAAACCATCACCGATAGCTGCTTTATTTGCCATGATTATTGGTGGAGTTACTACTTTAGTATTAATCGTACTACACATAAAATTACCTTATGGACTAGATGCTAATTTCTTTGGTATTACCCTGTCGGCAATTACATTTATTTTACTACAAAACCTTACTAAAAAAGGAGGAAAGTTATGGCATTCATCACATTAGATGCAGAAAAGCTAAAGAAAAATTATACTTACTTAGATAATTTGTTTTCAAGTAATGATATCAGTTGGGCAGTAGTTTCAAAAATGCTATGCGGAAACAAAAAGTATCTCCAAGAGCTTATTAATCTTGGCGTAAATCAGTTTTGTGATTCCAGAGTTTCTAACCTTAAAACCATAAAGTCTTTATCTGATAAGGTAGAAACCATTTATATCAAGCCACCGCCAAAGCGTTCCATTGAATCTATTATAAAATATGCCGATATAAGCTTTAATACCGAAATTGATACTATAGAGCTTTTATCTGCGGAAGCAAAGCGTCAAAATAAAATCCACAAAATCATTATTATGATTGAGATGGGAGAGCTAAGAGAAGGTGTATTAAGAGAAGATTTGTTGGAGTTTTATTCAAGAATATTTGAATTACCGAATATTGAAATTGTAGGGCTCGGAACTAATCTTACCTGTATGTATGGCGTATTGCCCAACAATGATAAATTAATTCAACTATGTCTTTACGAACAGTTAATTGAAGCTAAATTTAATCGTGAAATAGAATATGTTTCAGGAGGTTCTTCCGTAACCGTTCCATTAATTTTTCAAAACTTATTACCCAAAGGAATCAACCATTTTAGAGTGGGAGAAACACTGTTTTTGGGAACGGATGTTTACAATAATACAACACTAAAGCAGATGGAAAATGATGTTTTTCAACTTTATGCAGAAATTATTGAGCTTACCGAAAAGCCTATGACACCTGACGGTCAAATTGGTAAAAATGTATCCGGAGAAGTAATGGAATTTGAAAAAGACAGTGACTCTAAAACTTCATATCTCGCTATTATTGATTTAGGTTTGCTTGATATTGATGAAAACCATATACGCTTAAAAAATAAGAAGCAAGAGGTTGTGGGCGCATCATCTGATATGCTCGTAATTAATTTAGGAGATAATACGGAAAATTATCAGGTGGGTGATTTGCTTGAATTTGAAATGGATTATATGGGAGTATTAAGAATAATGAATTCAAAATACATTGAGAAAAGGGTTAAGTCAAGCGGCAGCAAGAAAAATTTGGTAAAATCAATTAAAGAAGGTATAGACAAAGCAACCGATTCAATAAAACGCATATCTTCGTAATCTGGTTTTAAGAAAATTAGATTATGGGTTTACCGAATATATTTTCAAAAGAAGTTACTGAGCAACTAATAGCTCGAATTAACCAACTATCATCCACTACGCAACCTAAGTGGGGAAAAATGAATGTGGCTCAAATGTTGGCACATTGTAATGTGATTTATGAAATAACATTTGAAGATGTTCATCCTAAGCCAGGTAAAATTAAGCAGTCTATCCTAAAACTTTTAGTGAAAAAGAGTGTGGTAAATGATGTTCCATACAAACAAAACTCGCCCACTGCTCCCATTTTTAAAGTTGCTTCTGAACAAGATTTTGAAAAACAAAAAAACAGACTGATTGCTTATTTGAATAAAACCGTTGAGCTAGGCGAAAATACATT
Source organism: Bacteroidia bacterium (assembly GCA_030426475.1). GTDB lineage: Bacteria > Bacteroidota > Bacteroidia > Flavobacteriales_E > Vicingaceae > CALALS01. The sequence goes on along the minus strand of JAUHYR010000043.1, from coordinate 9,153 downwards.
TGAGGGTAAGGAATATCCAAACTTTGGAGTGTTAAGTAAACAGGAGTGGAGCAATATGTTTTACAAGCACCTTAATCACCATCTTAGCCAGTTTGGAGTATAAGGCAATGTAAATGTATATTTGTGGCTACTAAACCTTTTTATGAAAACATTATTTTCAATTTTATTAGTTACTGTTACTTTATTTTCTTCTTGTAAGAAAAAAGAACCGGTAGTAGTTGAGCCCATTGATAATCCATCCACTACAAATTCAGGCAATACAAATCCTCCTGCTCCTGTAACGGCTCCTTGTAACCCTGATACGAATAAAATTAAATATGGTGGATTTACTCTTACTTACACTTATGTTGGTACCACTACTAACGGATTAAGTTATGGTAATTGGGGAATTTTTGGAAACGGCTCAAACTCTGATTTATATATTGAGTTTGTTGCGGCTCCATCCACCGGAATGTATTTTACTAATAGCTCATCTAGTTTAACTGACCCGAAAAAGTGTCAAGTGTACGGTATATTTGGTTTTAGTCTGGGGCAAAGCTATACGGCAGTTGGCGGAGACAGTGTATATGTAAATGATTTGGGAAATGGAAACTATTCCGTTTCATTTTGTAGTTTAACTTTTAATTCATCTCAAGCCGGCCCATTTACGTCTCACGGAAATCTTACAAAAAAGTAAGATAATAGCACTTATACAATCACTTTATTGGAACTAGCTTAAAACTGTTATCTTAGCGCTCATGAATTTTGAGGAGATACGCCCGTACAGAGACGAAGAGGTAAGAGAAGTTATTCAGCGGCTAATCAAAAGCGAAACTTTTCTAAAATCATTACAAAAGTTAATTCCTAACCTTACGATTGAAGTTATTGAAGAGTATTTTGAAGGAGTGAATACCATTTATGACTTTCAAAAAAATGTTGTTCGTAAGGTAGCACAGCTAATTCTTGACCATACTACAAGTGGCTTTTCTTATCAAGGGTTGGAAAATTTAGATAAACATAAAGCTTACGTATTTATCTCCAATCACAGAGACATAGTGTTAGATTCCGGGTTGATTAATGCAGCCTTACATGACAATGGATTTACTACTTCTGAAATAGCTATTGGAGATAATCTTTTAAAAGTAGATTGGGTAAAGGATATTGTAAGACTTAACAAAAGCTTTATCGTTCAGCGTAATTTGCCTGTAGCAGAAGTGTTAGAAGTGTCTAAGCAGCTTTCTGCATATATCTATGATACGGTAGTAAAGAGAAATACTTCCGTTTGGATTGCTCAAAAAGAAGGAAGAGCAAAAGACGGAAATGATTTTACACAAGCCGCATTGTTAAAAATGTTGGGACTTTCAGCAGAAGAAAATTGGCTTGAACACTATGCTGAATTGTGTATAGTGCCGGTTGCAATTTCTTATGAATACGACCCATGTGATGTTGCTAAAGTGCCTGAACTTCAAGCTAAAATTAAAGGTGAAGAATACATAAAGGCTCCTAATGAAGATAATCAGAGTATGCTAAATGGTATTGTGGGGCAGAAAGGAAAAATCCATATTCACTTTTCAAAACCAATAACTAAAGCTGATTTGAAAGAGTTAAACCAAAGTAATAAAAATGCCTTTGTAAAAGATTTAACGGCTCTTATTGATAGTAAAATACTTAAAAACTATCATCTTTTCGATAGCAATAAATACGCTTTTGATTTATTGGAGGATAATGACCTTTCAAATTATTCTGATGAAGTAAAGAAAGCATTTGAAAAAAGGCTAACTCAATTATCTGCCGATGAAAAAACTATTTTATTGAGCATGTATGCTAATCCTCTCAGAAACAAAAGAGTTCAGGAAAGCTTAGCCGATTAATTTAAAACAGGATCTTCCGGAAAATTTGCCATTATCGATTGCATCTTTCCCATTTTAGCCAACTCCTGACTCCAAAGGTTTTTTGTGGGAGTTTGAAAAACGGCATCATTATTTACTTTCGTAATTAACCAGGAATCTTCTTTAATTTCATTCTGTAGTTGTTCTTCCGTCCAACCTGAATAACCAATGAAAAACTTAATCTGCCACTCACTTATTTTATTAGCAGAAACCATTTCTTTGATTTGTTCAAAGTGACCTCCCCAAAATAGGTTTTTAGTAATTTGAAAACTATCTTCTATGTCAGGAATTGAATGTATAAAATGAAGTTTATCAGGGTCAACAGGCCCGCCCATATAAACAGGAACATTAAACTCAGGAAAATCATGAAGAGCATCGTTCAATTTTATTTTCATGGGTTTATTTAAAATAAAACCAATGCTTCCGCTAGAATTGTGTTCAACCAATAAAACAACCGAACGTTTAAAGTAAGGGTCTTTCATAAATGGCTCTGCCAATAAGATTCTGCCTGAATCAGGTTTCAGCGAGTTAAGCTCAGAAATCTTGTAGTTAAGCACATTCATTACTCATGATTTTGTTTAAATTTAAACAATTTTATTTAATTATAGTTTATTAAGCAAATGAAAATTAACGAATACATTTCACACGAAAGAGAGGATTTTGAAAAGGGTAGTTTAGATGAGAGTATACTCACTCATAATCCTTTTGAATTATTTGAAACCTGGTTTAATATTGCTATTTCTGAAAATATTGGAGAGCCTTATGCCATGTTATTGGCTACTTGCGGTAGCAATAATATCCCTATTTCTCGTACGGTTTATATGCGAGATTTTTCTGAAAAAGGCTTGATTTTTTATACCAATTATGAAAGTAGAAAAGGAAAGCAGATAGAAGAAAACCCAAATGTGAGTGTCACTTTTTTGTGGAGAGAGTTAGAAAAGCAGATTATTATTTCAGGTAAAGCTGAAAAGGTAGATGCTAAAATATCTGATGAATATTTTTCAAAAAGACCAAGAGGAAGCCAGTTAGGTGCATGGGCTTCGGCACAAAGCCATAAAATAAAAAATAGGGAAGAGCTAGAATTAAAGTTAGCCGATGTAATTAAAAAGTTTGAAGGCAAAGAAGTTACCCGACCGCCTTATTGGGGAGGATATATTCTTAAACCTAATTATTTTGAGTTTTGGCAAGGCCGAAAAAGCAGATTGCATGATAGAATTACCTTTAGTTTGAAAGAAGATAAGTGGGATAGAGCTAGATTAAGTCCTTAAAATTTTATTTTTTTATTTTTAAGATACAAATAGAAAAGCAATAGGGAAATTAGATTCATTGCGATATAAAATGTTATAACTCTTGAATTATATTGAAAGAAAAAGAAAAGGGTTATTATTATACTAATTCCATACATTATATATTTAAGAAATAACTTTTTTTTGCTATATATCCCAAAGTAACCTAAAATTAGGCAAAAAGATGAAATAGTAGTTACATTGAAAGTTATTGCAGACAATGTTAATCTCCAATGGTAATGATTATTTAATTGTAATGCTAATATAAAGGATGATACAAATAATACCCCATTAAATACTAATAGCTTCCAAAAGGGAATAGTTTTTATTTCCTCTTCTTTTTTAACTTCATTTTCATCAATTATATTCATCTATCTACAATGTTTTTCTAATAATTGATTTACTTCTTCGCCATAGGTTAGCGTAAAACCTAAATCTTCGGCCTGGTTAAGGTCTAAACAAGCTAGGTCTTTATTGTCTAAAGCCAGTTGTACTAAAGCTCTGTTTTTATAGGCGTAGGCGTTTTGCTTAAATTGTCCAATAGATTGATTAATATACTTCAACGCCTTTTTATAATTACCCAATTTGTAATAGCAAAAACCTAAATTGTTTAAGGAATAAGGCTCTTGCTTTTGAATTTTTTGAACCTTTTTAAATAGTTTTATCGCTTTACTATACTCTTCCATTTGCATGTATTGATAGCCTAAATTTCCTAATCCGCCAATATCTTTCGGGTTGATGTCAATTACTCTTTTTAAATAAGCAATGCCTTCTTGTTGCCTTCCCAGTTCATCTAGCAAAGCACCTAAATTGGTGAGTACGCCAACATTCATGGAGTCATATTCATAAAAAAGCATATAATCTTCATAAGCACCCTCAAAATCTCTGATAAACATTTTTGCATTTCCTCTATTTAAAATGCAGCTATATTTTAATGAATCATTAGTGGCAAGCTTTACACAATCATCATTATCCATAATTGCCAGTTGTGGCTCTGCCACTGAATAAAATAAAATGGCTCGTAAATGATAAGTAACTGCATTTTCAGGGTTCATTTCAAGCGCTCTGTTAAAATCATTGTAAGCCTCTTCTTTTTTACCTAATTCTAAAAAGCAATTTCCTCTTTCTTGATAATATGTCTCATTGGTTTTATTGAGTTCAATAACTTTATTGTAGTATTCAAGGGCTTTTTCATAATTGCCTTTTTCTATTTCCTTGTTAGCCGAAGTGTAAAGCTCTTCTTCTGATTGCGAGTAAGCTAAAAAGTTGGTGAAAACTAAAAATATGAGAATAAGCTTTTTCATCATGATTGTTTTTTAAGAAGTGCCACTGTTTCTATATGTGAAGTATGCGGAAACTGATCTACCAAACTAAATTTTTGCAACTCATAGCCTTCTTCTTTAAGTGCCACTAAATCTCTTGCTTGCGTAGCAGGATTGCAACTAACGTAAACGATATTTTTTGCATTTAATCGCATTACTTTTCGTAATGTTTTTGGGGCTATTCCTCCTCTTGGAGGGTCAAGAATGATTAAGCCTATTTTATCAGTATATTCAGGATGATTGAGTAAAAATTTTCCTACATCATCGGCATAAAACTTAGTATTCGGAGTGTTGTTTTTAATGGCGTTTGTTTTAGCGTTTTCAATAGCTTCTTCTACAATATCTACACCAACAATTTGCTTGTTAGGATTTGCTTTTGCTAACAACTGGGCAATAGTTCCTGTTCCGCAAAACAAATCCATGATAATGTCATCATTATTTAACTCTACATTTTTGGCGTAATCAATAACTTTGGAGTATAACTTTTCTGCACATTTTGGGTTTGTTTGAAAAAAGCTTTGTAAGTAAATATCAAAATCAAGCCCTAAAATATTTTCAGAAATATAATTTGCGCCTCCTTCAAAGTAACTGTCTTGATGTAACTTATTAAAATCACCTTCTTGATTGTTTATAATATGAACAAAACCGGATAATCTTTTACCAACAATTTTCTTTAGGAAGTCATGAAAAGCTTTGGAGTCAAACGCATCTATGTTTTTTGATGTAGTGGTTAGACCAATTAAGAGCTTATCTTCTGAAAAAGATTTACGTACAATTAAATGTCTGAAAAACCCTTTTTTTTGTGGAGCATGCCAAAAAGGAAGTTTGGTTTTTTCGCAATATTCTTGAATTTGAGGAATTAATTTTTCAAACTCTTCGTCAAACAATCCGCTTGGCTTTAATAGTGGCTCTACCATCCACCAAGTTCCTTTTCGTTTAAATCCTAATCCGTTTTTATCTGCGTCAGCTTGTGTTTCTTTATCAAAAATGATAGAAGAAAAAGAGTATTCTACTTTGTTTCTGTAGAAGTAATCATTTGGTGAAGCAACATATTCTTCCAATAAGTCTTGTGGATTTTCAATTTTTCCAATTTTGGAAAATAAATCCAATACCCATTTTGTTTTTAGTTTGTGCTGTTCAGTTATTGGTAAAGAGATGTATGGCGCACCGGAAACGGGCTGAAAATTATTTTCTAATTCTAATGAAGAAGCTTGTGTTACTTCAATTACTCTTGCTTCTGCATAATTTTTTTTAAGCTTTTCTAATTTAACTTTTACTTTTTGTCCGGGTAATGTGTTTTGAGTAAAAACTACGCACCTTCCTTTTTCGGTTTCTATTTTACTAATTCCCTTTCCGCCATAGGCAACATCGTCAACAGGAATTTCAATTTCTTCACCTTTCTTTAAAACAAATGTCATGGGGTAAAGATAGGAAATGGATGTTAAGCAAAATAAGCAAAAGCAGCAATTGCCAGTATAACAATAGCAATTACAATAGCTACTTTTATCCAGCTAATTGGTCGTTCTCCTTTAATGTCGCCTGTTCTGCCATTAATAATAGCTTGGTAAACTTTGCCTTTGTATTTATATGCGGAAATATAAAGTGGTAAAAGAATGTGTTTAAATTTAATCTCATTGAACTCGCTTTCTACACTTAAAATTCGTTGTTCATCACCTCCAATTTGTCTTTTTACGGAAGACCTGATTCTTCTTTCCATCTCTTTTTTACCAATAGCGAATCCATCTTCTAAACCTACCTGATAAACTTCTGTAACAAAACCACTTAAATAACTTGAATCAAAATTAGTGAGATTTTTTAAGTCCCAATTGGTAAGACTTCTGGCATATTTTTTAGGAACACTGTTTGAAGCGGGAACTAATATGTCATCAAAAAATTCGTCTAATTGCCCGCTTACATTTGTCCATCTTATCTTTCTCACTTGTTGGTTTTGAACCTGACTTTTACCATCTACTATTCTGGTTACTGACTTGTTTTCATAATAAGCATCACCTCTTTGTCCAACGTAGTAGGAGTGAGTTTGCGAATCAAACGTCCAATAAGGAAGATAAAGTGCTTTAAATTGTTTGAAGTTGAGCGTAGCTTTTTTTACATCATTAGGAATAAACCAACTTTTATGTAGCCATTTCCTTACTTTCTTAATAGCTTCATTCTTGTCAAAGGCAAAAGGTAGTAATGATTTTGGGCGAATAATGTCTTCGCTTCTTGCATCGCTGGTTAAAACAGGTTGACTGCAATACGGGCAATGGGTAGTTTCATGTTTTTCATCAATAGTAGTATGTGCGCCACAGTTAGAGCAATTGATAGTGTCAACTTTTATTTTATCATTTGCATCAGCTGATTTTACTACATATTCATGAAAATCTAACTCCTCAATGTTTGACGGTATTGAAGGGATGGCATTTTCTGTATCGCAATAGCTACATTTTAAAATGGTGGTGCCTGGTTTATAGTTTAATTTTGAACCACAGTTATTGCAATGAAAAGTATCTGCAATAACTACATTTTCTTCCTCTGCTACTTCACTCATAAATTATTGTTGTGGTAATGAAGGAGGAGTACTTCCAAATATTTGACTGTTTTCCGGTATTGTGCTGGCAGCAGACCAGTTAGCCATACCTTCCTTCCATACTAAAGTATCTTTAGTAATTTGATTTTGTGCTGCCATATTTTTTAAAGTAGCAATGTCAAACGGTCCGGATTGTTGTCCGTTGATGGCTACAAAATAGGCTACTGCATTTGGCACAGGTGGAGGCGTGCCTCCTGAATTTTGTTGTTGGTTTTGCTGAGACTGAGATTGCTGAGTAAAGCTTTGTCCCATCTGATTGGCCATGGCAAACCCCATTCCCATTCCCATTCCTCCGCCTGCCATTCCTTCATTTTCTGCAGCTTTCTCAATAGCTTTGGCTGTTTTAAACTTGGTAAGTTTATCTAAGTCAACTTTAGAGTTTAAACGGCTAAGCTCAAAAATTTCTTTCTTAATTTCATCAGGCATTGAAACGCTTTCAATCAAGAATTTAGTTAAGTCAATACCATAATTCAAAAACTCAGGAGCTAGCACTTGATGAACCAATGTGGATGTTTCATTTAAATTGGCAGCATATTTTTCAATAGGAATTCCAGATTCTCCTGCTGCATCGGTAAATCTTGTTACCACAAGACTTTTTAATTGTTCGTTTATTTCTTCAGTAGTAAAATTACCATCCGTTCCTACAATTTCTTTGATAAAAACTCCTGCATCTTTTATTTTGAACATATATGTTCCAAAAGCTCTTATTTCAAGCATTCCAAATCTGTCGTCAGAAAGCATGATAGGTGTTTTGGTTCCCCATTTTTGGTCAGTAAATTGTCGAGTGCTAACAAAGTAAACTTCTGCTTTAAACGGGCTGTTGAAACCATATTTCCAACCTTTTAACGTAGCCAAAATAGGCATGTTTTCTGTGGTTAATGTGTACATGCCCGGCTGGTAGATATCGGCAATTTGTCCTTCGTTTACAAAAACGGCTACCTGACCTTCTCTTACGGTTAGTTTTGCTCCGTTTTTAATTTCATTTTGATAGCGTTCGAATCGATAAACAATAGTGTTATTACTATCATCTAAAAACTCAATAATATCAATAAACTCATTTCTTAGTTTCTCGGTTACTTTTCCAAATAGTCCCATGGTTATGTAGTGTTTTGGTTATTTTAAAAATTGATGAAGTGTAAATTTAGTTTCTTTTAGTTTTCTAAGCAAATTCAATATTAAAATATTAGCTTTGTAGGACATTAAAGAATTGAAAAATATGGAAACAAGCGTTATGGAAAAATTAAGTTCGGAAAAAGCAATGGAAATGGAGAATAAGTATGGAGCTCATAATTATCATCCATTACCGGTGGTGTTAAATAGAGGAGAAGGTGTATATGTGTGGGATTTAGAAGGGAAAAAGTATTTCGATTTTTTATCGGCTTACTCTGCCGTTAATCAAGGACATTGTCACCCTAAAATTATTGGTGCATTAAAAGAACAAGCGGAATCACTTACGTTAACTTCTCGTGCATTTTATAATTCAGTGTTAGGTGAGTATGAGAAATATGTGACGGAGTTCTTTGGCTTTGACAAAGTATTACCCATGAATACGGGTGCTGAAGCTGTAGAAACTGCTATTAAACTTTGTAGAAAGTGGGCGTATGAAGTAAAGGGTATTGAAGAAAATAAGGCTAAAATTATTGTTTGTGCTGAAAACTTTCATGGCAGAACAACTACTATTGTTTCTTTTAGTTCAGACCCTGATGCCAAAAATCATTTTGGACCTTTTACGGCCGGTTTTGAAAGTATTGAATACAACAATATTGAAGCACTTGAAAAGGCTTTGGAGGATGAAAACGTAGCCGGATTTTTAGTGGAACCCATTCAAGGGGAAGCAGGTGTAAATGTTCCTAGTGAAGGTTATTTAGCTAAAGCAGCTGCTTTATGTAAAGCAAAAAATGTATTGTTTATTGCGGATGAAGTACAAACAGGTATTGCAAGAACAGGAAAATTACTGGCTTGTGATTATGAAAACGTGAAACCGGATATTTTAATTTTAGGAAAAGCGCTTTCGGGAGGTGTTTACCCGGTGTCTGCAGTGTTGGCGAATAATAGAATTATGAATGTTATTAAACCGGGACAGCATGGTT